>DASRGI010000191.1:0-39802 GCA_035651095.1 Acidimicrobiales bacterium
GAAGATGGCCGGCCAGATGGGGAGCCAGCGGGTGACGACGCTGAACCTCGAAGTCGTGTCGGCCGACCCCGAGCGGGAACTGCTGCTGGTGAAGGGCGCGGTGCCCGGGCCCCGCGGCGCAGTCGTCCTCATCCGCAACGCGGTGAAGGGCGGGAAGTGATGGCGAACGTGGACGTGAAGAAGATCGACGGCAGCGGTGCCGGCTCGGTCGAGCTGGACGAGACGCTGTTCGGCATCCAGCCCAACGTGCCCGTGATGCACCAGGTGGTCACCGCCCAGCTGGCGGCGGCCCGGGCCGGCACGCAGTCGACCAAGACGCGGGCCGAGGTGCAGGGCGGCGGCAAGAAGCCGTGGCGCCAGAAGGGCACGGGCCGGGCCCGCCAGGGTTCCACCCGGGCGCCCCACTGGGCCGGCGGTGGCGTGGCCCTCGGCCCCAAGCCCCGCAGCTATGCCCAGAAGACCCCCAAGAAGATGATCCAGCTCGCCCTGCGCTCGGCCCTGTCGGACCGGGCCGCCGAGGGCAAGGTCGTGGTCGTCGAGCGGTGGGACTTCGATGCGGCCAAGACCAAGCAGGCCAAGGCCGCCCTGGCCGCCCTGGGCCTGGAGGGCAAGGTGCTGGTGGTCCTGGAGCGCGAGGACGAGCTGGCCTACAAGTCCTTCCGCAACCTCACGGACGTGCAGCTGCTCCTGGCCACCGAGCTCAACGCCTACGACGTGCTGTGCAACGACTGGATCGTCTTCACCCGGATGACGCTGCCGGGCAGCGCCCTGGCGGCGGAGGCAGCCAAGGCCGGTGACGTGCAGACGTCGGCGCCGGTGTCGGAGGAGCCCGTAGTGGCCCCGACTGGGGAGGTGGCGGCGGAATGAAAGACCCCCGCGACGTGATCCTGCGGCCGGTGGTGTCGGAGAAGTCGTACGCGCTCCTCGACGAGGGCGTCTACACCTTCATCGTTCACCCCGACGCCAACAAGACCGAGATCCGCCAGGCCGTCGAGACCATCTTCAACGTGCGGGTCGAGAAGGTGAACACGCTGAACCGGAAGGGCAAGCGCAAGCGCAACCGGCGCCTGCCCACCTTCGGCAAGCGGGCCGACAGCAAGCGGGCCATCGTCACCCTCGTGCCCGGCCAGACCATCGAGTTGTTCCAGAGCTAGGCGAATACCGATGCCCCTTCGCAAGCGCAAGCCCACCAGCCCCGGACGCCGGTTCCAGACCGTCTCGGACTTCTCCGAGATCACGAGGGACCACCCCGAGAAGTCGCTGCTGGCCCCCAAGCCCCGCACCGGCGGCCGCAACAGCTACGGCCGCAAGACCGCTCGGCACCGCGGCGGCGGCCACAAGCAGCAGTACCGCATCGTCGACTTCAAGCGGAACAAGGACGGCGTGCCCGCCAAGGTGGCGGCCATCGAGTACGACCCCAACCGCAACGCCCGCATCGCCCTGCTGCACTACCTGGACGGCGAGAAGCGCTACATCCTCGCCCCCGCCAACGTGAAGGTGGGCGACCTGCTCCAGTCGGGCCAGGGCTCGGACATCCGGCCCGGCAACGCCCTGCCCCTGCGCTACATCCCCGTCGGCACCACCGTGCACAACGTGGAGCTCAAGCCGGGCGCGGGCGGCAAGATGGCCCGGGGCGCGGGCATGAGCGTGCAGCTCGTGGCCAAGGAGGGCGACTTCGCCACCCTGCGCCTGCCGTCCACCGAGATGCGCCGGGTGCCCATCGACTGCCGGGGCACCGTGGGCGAGGTGGGCAACGCCGAGGCCGAGCTCATCAAGATCGGCAAGGCCGGCCGCAACCGCTGGAAGGGCGTACGCCCCCAGACCCGAGGCGTGGCCATGAACCCCGTCGACCACCCGCTCGGCGGTGGCGAGGGCAAGACGTCGGGTGGCCGCCACCCGGTGTCCCCATGGGGCAAGCCCGAGGGCCGCACCCGGGACAAGAACAAGGAATCGCAGAAGCTCATCATCCGGCGCCGCCGCACTCGCGGATCGCGCCGGTAAGGGGAACGTATGCCGCGCTCACTGAAGAAGGGCCCGTTCGTGGACGACCACCTGTTGAAGAAGGTGGACGCCCTGAACACGGCCAACGAGAAGCGGGTCATCAAGACCTGGTCCCGCCGGTCCACCATCATTCCGGACATGGTCGGCCACACCATCGCCGTCCACGATGGGCGCAAGCACGTACCCGTCTACATCACCGAGTCGATGGTCGGGCACAAGCTGGGCGAGTTCGCCCCCACCCGCACGTTCCGGTACCACGCCGGCCAAGAGCGCCAGGGTCGCCGCTAATGGTTTCGGCCTCACACGCTTCGCTCCGTTCGGCCGAGTTCGATCGAGCCGACACCGACCGGCACAGCCGGATCGGCGCCGGCGCTGGAGGTTTGTCCTGATGCCGGGCCCCAAGACCAACGAGCGCCCGGGGACGCGGGCCGTGCTGCGGTACTGCGGCACGCCGGCCACCAAGGTCCGCCCCGTGCTCGACCTCATCAGGAACAAGACGGTCGCCGAGGCGCGCGACATCCTGCGCTTCACCGAGCGCGATGCCGCCCGCATCGTGGGCAAGCTGCTCGACTCGGCCGTCGCCAACGCCCAGCACAACGACGAGCTCGACCCCGAGGAGCTGTACGTCTCGGCCTGTTTCGCCGACGAGGGCATGACCCACAAGCGGTGGCGGCCCCGGGCCCGGGGCCGGGCCACGCGCATCCGCAAGCGCACGTCGCACATCACCGTGATCGTCAGCCGCCTGGCCGACGAGCAGATCGCACGCCTGCGGGCGCAGCGTGCAGCCGAGACCACGGCCCGCCGGGCCCGCCGGGTGGCGGGTGGCCGGGCCCGTCGCCGGGACGAGCAGGTGCCGGGCACCACGGCACCGGTGGCGGCGGAAGCGGCCGAGGTGGTGACCGCCACCGAGGGGCAGCCCGCGGCGGCCGACGTGGCTGCGGTGGAAGAGGCGGCCGGCATCGTCGACCAGCAGGCTCCCGCGGTTGCCGCGGCCGAGGAAGCCGCCGCCGAAGAGGCTGTGGCCGAAGAGGCCGGCGCTGAGGAGGCTGTGGCCGAAGAGGCAGCAGCAGCGCCCGTCGAGGCCGCGGCTGAAGAAGAAGCGTCACCGAAGGAAGAAGGCGAGTAATGGGCCAGAAGGTCAACCCCTACGGCTTCCGCCTCGGCGTCACCACGGACTGGAAGTCCCGCTGGTTCAACGACCGCGACTACCAGAACTACGTGATCGAGGACTGGAAGATTCGTGCCTACCTGATGGGCGAGCTGGAGCGCGCCGCGGTGAGCCGGATCGAGGTGGAGCGCACGCGCGACCGCCTGCGCATCGACCTGCACACCGCCCGCCCGGGCATCGTCATCGGCCGGCGAGGGGCCGAGGCCGAGCGCCTTCGGGCCAAGCTGGCCGACATCACCAAGAACCCGAAGGTGCAGCTCAACATCCAGGAGATCAAGCAGCCCGAGCTCGACGCCGCGCTGATCGCCCAGGGCATCGCCGACCAGCTGGCCGGCCGGGTGAGTTTCCGCCGGGCCATGAAGCGGGCCGTGCAGACGGTGATGAAGGCGGGCGCCCAGGGCGTGCGCGTGCAGTGCGCCGGCCGCCTGGGTGGCGCTGAGATGTCCCGCTCTGAGTCATACCGCGAGGGTCGGGTGCCGCTGCACACGCTGCGGGCCGACATCGACTACGGCTTCCGCGAGGCCAAGACCCCCTTCGGCCGCATCGGCGTGAAGGTCTGGATCTACAAGGGCGACATCCTCCCCTACAAGGTCTCGGGCGACGAGAAGATCAAGCGGGAGGCGGAAATGGCCACCGGCGGCACCGCCGGCGAGTCCCGTCCCCGCCGGGTGATCTCGGCCGGTGGCGGTCGCCGCCGTCCCGACCAGGGTGAGCCCGGCACCGCCACGGCCGCCGCGCCCGCTCCTGCCCCCGCCCCTGGCGACGCGGCCGCGGCCACTGAAGAGAGCGCCCCGCCGATCATCCCCGAGGTCGACCCCGAGCTCGAGCGCCTGCTGGCGGAAGAGGAAGAGATCGAGCGCCGTACCCGCGAGGAGCACCACGAGGCGCCCCACATGCGGCGGGAGTCCGACTGATGGCGTTTCGTACTCACTCGCCTCTCACCGTTCGTGCGAGTTCGATCGTGCTCCGGCCGACCGGCGAAGCCGGGTCGACCGCCGCGCTGAGGAGTTGTTTCTCATGTTGATGCCGAGGAAGGTCAAGCACCGCAAGCAGCACCGCGGCCGCCGTCAGGGCGACGCCAAGGGCGGCACCACGATCAACTTCGGCGACTACGGCATCCAGGCCCTGGAGCCCGGGTGGATCACCGCTCGCCAGATCGAAGCCGCCCGTATTGCCATGACCCGCCACATCAAGCGAGGCGGCAAGGTGTGGATCCGGATCTTCCCGGACAAGCCCGTCACCCAGAAGCCGGCCGAGACCCGCATGGGCTCGGGCAAGGGCAACCCCGAGTTCTGGGTCGCGGTCGTGAAGCCCGGCCGCATCATGTTCGAGCTGGGCGGCGTGGGTGAGGAGC
Organism: Acidimicrobiales bacterium; assembly: GCA_035651095.1. Taxonomy (GTDB): domain Bacteria; phylum Actinomycetota; class Acidimicrobiia; order Acidimicrobiales; family JAUTXP01; genus DASRGI01. The sequence goes on from DASRGI010000191.1 coordinate 4,524, forward strand.
TGGGCCGGTCCGCCATGGAGCGGGCCATCCAGAAGCTCCCCATCAAGGCCAAGTTCGTGCTCCGCCGCGAGCAGCAGGAGGAGGTGGAGGTCTGATGCCCAACAAGAGTGCCGAGGAGCTCCGGACCCTCCCCCCCGACGAGCTGGCCACCCGGCTGGTGGAGGTCAAGCACGAGCTGTTCAACCTGCGCTTCCAGCACGTCACCGGCCAGCTGGACAACTACGCCCGCCTGGGGGTGCTGCGCCGGGAGATCGCGCGCATCCAGACCCTGTTGCGGGCCCAGGAGATCGAGGCAGCCGAGCAGCTCGAAGCCGAGGCGGCAGCCGGTGACACCGGAGAAGGAGTGACCAATGGCTGACGAGACGCCGGCTGCAGCAGACGCCGCGGCTCGCCCCAACCGGCGCAAGACCCGGGAGGGCACGGTCGTGTCCAACAAGATGGACAAGACCGCGGTGATCGCGGTGGTGGAGCGGGTGCGTCACCCGCGCTACGCCAAGACGGTCCAGCGCACCAAGCGCCTGTACGCCCACGACGAGACCAACGACGTGCGCGTGGGCGACCGTGTGCGGGTGCAGGAGACCCGGCCGCTGTCGCGCCTGAAGCGCTGGCGGGTGGTCGAAGTGCTGGAGCGTGCCAAGTGATCCAACAGGAATCGCGGCTCCGCGTCGCCGACAACAGTGGTGCCAAGGAGGTGCTCTGCATCAAGGTGCTGGGCGGCTCCAAGCGGCGCTACGCGTCGATCGGGGACGTGTTCGTGGCCACCGTCAAGGACGCCATCCCCGGTGCCGCGGTCAAGAAGGGCGACGTCGTGAAGTGCGTGGTCGTGCGCACCAAGAAGGAGAAGCGGCGGCCGGACGGCAGCTACATCCGCTTCGACGAGAACGCCGCCGTCCTCATCAACGACCAGCAGCAGCCTCGGGGCACGCGCATCTTCGGGCCGGTGGGCCGCGAGCTGCGCGACAAGAAGTTCATGCGAATCATCTCGCTCGCACCTGAGGTCCTGTAGATGCATCGCCTCTCATGCAGGGCCTGCTCGGCGAGTTCGACGGAGCCGACGTCGACCGGCGAAGCCGGATCGACGCCAGCGCTGAGGAGTTGTTCAGGATGAAGCTCAAGAAGGGTGATCGGGTCCGCGTCCTGTCGGGCAAGGACCGGGGCAAGGAAGGCGTGATCATGCGCGCCATGCCGTCCCAGGGCAAGGTGCTGGTCGAGGGCGTGAACGTCTCCCGGCGCAGCCAGCGGGCCACCCGGGCCACCATGCAGGGCGGCATCATCGACAAGGACATGCCCATGCCCGCGTCGGCCGTCGCCATCGTGTGCCCGACGGACGGGCCCACCCGGATCGGCTACCGGTTCGAGGAGATGGGCGGCGCTCGCCAGCGCAAGGTCCGCGTCTGCAAGAAGTGCGGAGGTGAGCTGTGAGGATTTCGCACTCACTCGTTTCACTCCGTTCGCCCGAGTTCGATCGTGCTCCGGCCGACCGGCACCGCCGGGTCGGCCCCCGCGCTGGAGGTGCCTTCTGATGGCCGCTACTGCCGCGACCAAGGAGCGCCCCCGCCTCAAGGTCCGCTACGACACCGAGTTGCGCGTCCAGCTGAAGGAGACGTTGGGCCTGGCCAACATCATGGAGGTACCGCGGTTCGAGAAGATCGTGGTGAACATGGGCGTGGGCAAGGCCACCCAGCAGCCGTCGCTGCTGGAGGGTGCCGTGCGCGATCTCACGATCATCACCGGCCAGAAGCCGCTCGTCACCAAGGCCCGCCAGTCGATTGCCGCCTTCAAGCTGCGCGAGGGCAACAGCATCGGCGCCAAGGTCACGCTCCGGGGCGACCGGATGTGGGAGTTCCTCGACCGGCTCGTGAGCCTGGCCATCCCCCGCATCCGTGACTTCCGGGGCCTCCCGGCCAACTCGTTCGACGGGCGGGGCAACTACACGTTCGGCGTGAACGAGCAGCTGATCTTTCCGGAGATCGATTACGACAAGGTCGACACGACCCGCGGCATGGACATCACCATCGTGACCACGGCCCGGACCAACGCCGAGGGCAAGGCCCTCCTGGACGCGTTCGGCTTTCCTTTCAAGCGTGAGGGGCAGCAGTAGTGGCGAAGAAGGCACTCATCGAGAAGCAGCAGCGCAAGCCCAAGTTCAAGGTGCGCGCCTACACCCGGTGCCGCCGGTGCGGCCGGCCCCACTCGGTCTTCCGCAAGTTCGGCCTGTGCCGGATCTGCCTGCGCGAACTGGCGCACGCCGGCGAACTGCCCGGCGTGACCAAGGCGAGCTGGTGAGAGGAGGGGATTCGCAACCATGACCATGACCGACCCCATCGCCGACATGCTCACCCGCATCCGCAATGCCAACATCGCGATGCACGACACCGTGCGCATGCCCTCCTCCAAACTGAAGGAGTCCCTCGCCAAGATCCTGGAGCGTGAGGGATACATCGAGGGCTCCTCGGTGCAGGACGACCCCGGCCGTCCCGGCCGCGTCCTCGAGGTTCGCATGAAGTACACGTCCGACCGCGCTCGCACCATCTCGGGCATCCGGCGCATCTCCAAGCCAGGCCTGCGGGTCTACACCAAGGCGGAGAAGCTGCCCCGGGTGCTGGGTGGCCTGGGTGTGGCCGTCGTCTCGACCAGCCAGGGACTCATGACCGACCGCGAGGCGCGCCAGCGCCGGGTGGGCGGCGAAGTCCTCTGCTACGTGTGGTGATGCAGCCATGAGCCGAATCGGAAGAGCACCCATCGCCGTGCCGTCCGGGGTGGAGATCACCCTGGCCGGTCGCCGGCTGTCGGTGAAGGGCCCGCAGGGCACGCTGGAGCGCGAGCTCCCGGGCGAGATCAACGTCCGTCACGAGGACTCGACGCTGTTCGTCGAGCGCCCCAACGACGAGCGCCAGAACCGGGCCCTCCACGGCCTCACCCGGAGCCTGGTCAACAACATGGTCACCGGTGTCACCAACGGCTTCACCAAGGAGCTGGAGATCGTGGGCGTCGGGTACCGGGCAACGGCCCGCGGCCCGCAGCAGCTCGAGCTGGCCCTCGGTTTCAGCCACCCGGTGGTGGTCGACGCCCCGGCCGGCATCAGCTTCGAGGTGCCCGCCCCCACGCGCATCGTGGTGAAGGGCATCGACAAGGAGATGGTGGGCCAGGTGGCCGCCAACATCCGCAAGATCCGCAAGCCCGAGCCGTACAAGGGCAAGGGCGTCCGCTACGCCGGCGAGTACGTGCAGCGCAAGGCCGGAAAGGCAGCAAAGTGATCTTGCCCTCACTCACTCGCTGCGCTCGCTCCGTTCGGGCGAGTTCGCAAGGAATCCGGCTCGACCGGCAAAGCCGGATCGAGTCGGATGCTGAAAGGCTTTCTCGATGAGTTTCACCACGAAGCAGAAGCAGGTGGGCCGCAGCCGCCGCCACCACCGCGTGCGCAAGAAGGTGGCGGGCACCACGGCTCGTCCCCGCCTGGCCGTGTTCCGCTCCAACAAGCACATCGTGGCCCAGGTGATCGACGACAGTTCCGGCCGCACCCTGGCCGCCGCATCCACGCTGGAGAAGGACCTCAAGAGTGGCCGCACCGGCAACAAGGACGCGGCCACGACGGTGGGTCGCCTCGTCGGCGAGCGGGCCAAGGCCGCGGGCGTGACCACGGTGGTGTTCGACCGGGGCGGCTTCCTCTACCACGGGCGCATCGCTGCAGTCGCCGACGCGGCGCGAGAAGCAGGACTGGAGTTCTAGATGGCGCAAGACCAGCAGTACGAAGAGCGGACCATCAAGGTCAACCGCGTGGCCAAGGTCGTGAAGGGCGGGCGCCGCTTCTCCTTCACCGCCCTCATGGTCATCGGCGACGGCAACGGCAAGGTGGGCCTGGGCTACGGCAAGGCCAAGGAGGCCGGGCTCGCCGTCCAGAAGGGCATCGAAGAAGCCAAGAAGAACCTCTTCGACGTCGCCCTGGCAGGCAACACCATCACCCACGCCATCCTGGGCGAGGCGGGCGCGGGCCGCGTCCTGCTGCGGCCGGCCGCGCCTGGTACCGGTGTGATCGCCGGCGGCGCGGCCCGGGCCATCCTGGAGATGGCGGGCATCCACGACGTGTTGGCCAAGTCGCTCGGCTCGGACAACGCCATCAATGTCGCCCACGCCACCATCTCCGGGCTCAAGTCGCTGAAGCGGCCCGACCAGGTGGCCAAGCTCCGGGGCAAGTCGGTCGAAGAGGTCACCCCCAAGGGCCTGCTCGCCAGCTACCAGGAGCGCCAGCGCCAGCAGCGCGCATCCCACGCGGTCGGCGACTGATGGCCGACACCGAAGCAACCGTCAGCGCGGAGGTCGATCAGGCTTCGCCGGTCGACCGGAGCACCGATCAACTCGCCGGAGCGGAGCGCAGCGAGCGAGGGCGAAACCTCAAGGTCACGCAAGTGAAGTCATCGATCGGCACCAAGCCCAAGCACCGGGGCACCCTCCGGGCGCTGGGTCTGCGCGGCATCGGCCAATCGAACACGCTGCCCGACCGTCCCGAGATCCGGGGCATGATCGCCCGGGTGCCGCACCTCGTCACCGTGGAGGAGGCCAAGTGAAGATCCACGATCTGAAGCCCGCTCCCGGCTCGACCAAGAGCCGCAAGCGGGTCGCCCGCGGTATCGGGGGCAAGGGCGGCAAGACCGCGGGCCGGGGCACCAAGGGCCAGGGCGCTCGCTCCAACATCAAGCCCGGCTTCGAGGGTGGTCAGCTCCCGCTGATGCAGCGCATCCCCAAGCTCAAGGGCTTCAAGAACCCCTTCCGCGTCGAGTACGCGGTGGTCAACCTCGACACCCTCCAGAACTTCGAGGGGGACGAGATCACCCCCGAGACGCTGCGGACCAAGGGCCTGGTGCACAAGCACGGCCTGGTGAAGGTGCTGGGCCGGGGTGAGCTCACCCGCCAAGTGCGGGTGCGGGCACACGCATTCTCGAAATCCGCCGAGCGGGCCATCACCGCGGCAGGCGGTAGCGTTGAGGTCATTCCGCCGCCCTTCGGCAACGGGCGCCCTCCCGCCAAGGGCAACGCACTCACCAACCGGTAAGGTCGACTTTCACCGCCGGAACCATCCGGCATCACGGGAGCGGCGATGCTGCGAAGCCTCAAGAACATGTTCAAGATTCCGGACCTCCGGAACAAGATCCTGTTCACCCTGTTCATCATCGCCCTCTACCGCGTCGGCTCCCACGTGCCGGTGCCGGGCATCGACTTCTCGGCCGTGCAGAAGCTGGAGGAGTCGGCCAAGGCAGGCGGCGTCCTTGGCTTCCTGAACCTGTTCTCCGGGGGCGCGCTCACCCGGTTCGCGGTGTTCGGGCTCGGGATCATGCCCTACATCACCGCCTCGATCATCATCCAGCTGTTGGGTGTGGTCATCCCCAAGCTGGAGCAGTGGCGGGACGAAGGGGCGGTCGGCCAGCGCAAGATCACCCAGGCCACCCGGTACCTCACCCTGGCCCTGGCCCTCATGCAGTCCACCGGCCTGGCCTTCGTGTTCCACAAGGGCGGCAGCGGCCTGGGCGTCAACAACGACATCGACCTCATCCCCCACTTCACGGTGCCGCGCGTGCTGCTGGTCGTGCTGTCGATGACCGCCGGCACCGTGTTCGTGATGTGGCTGGGCGAGCTCATCACCCAGCGGGGGATCGGGCAGGGGATGTCCATCCTGATCTTCGCCAACGTGGTGGCGGGCATGCCTTCCGGCGGCGCCGCCGTCCGAGCCGAGGGCGGCAACTTCAAGTTCGCGGTGATCATCCTCCTCACCGCCGTGCTGCTCGTGGCCATCGTCTTCATCGAACAGGGCCAACGCCGCATTCCGGTCCAATTCGCCAAACGAGTGGTGGGCCGGCGTATGTATGGCGGCCAGAGCACCTATATCCCGTTGAAGGTGAACCAGTCGGGCGTCATCCCCATCATCTTCGCCAGCTCGGTGCTGTACTTCCCGGTGCTGCTCTCCAACGTCATCCACTGGAAGAGCATCCAGGCGTTCATCAACAACAACCTGGTGCAGCCCACCAGCGCCACCTACATCGTGTTGTACGGCGTCCTCATCATCGTGTTCGCCTACTTCTACACAGCGATCGCCTTCGACCCCCATCAGCAGGCCGACATCATCCGCAAGCAAGGTGGCTACATCCCTGGCATCCGGCCCGGGCCCCCCACTGAGCGGCACCTGCAGGGCATCCTCAACCGGATCACCCTGCCGGGCTCGCTGTTCCTGGCCTTCGTGGCCCTGCTCCCGTCCATCGCCTTGGCGGTGTGGGGCATCTCCCGCTACCCGTTCGCAGGCACCAGCCTGCTGATCGCCGTGGGTGTGGCCCTCGAGACCATGAAGCAGATCGACAGCCAGTTGATGATGCGGAACTACGAGGGCTTCCTGAAGTAATGGCGCCGACCGAAAGCGGGGCTTTCGGCTTGACGCATGCAGGGGGCCACTGAGTGGTCCCTGGCGTCCGCCTCGTCATCCTGGGCAAGCAGGGTGCCGGGAAGGGGACGCAGTGCGTGCGACTTGCCAGGCACTACGTCGTCCCTCACATCTCCACTGGTGACATGTTCCGCGCCGCAGTGCGGATGGGCACCGAGTTCGGTTTGCGCGCCAAGGAGTTCATGGACGCGGGCGAGCTCATCCCCGACGAGGTCGTGGTGGGCGTGGTGCGCGAGCGCCTCGACCAGGACGACACCAAGAACCGCGGCTTCATCCTGGACGGCTTTCCCCGCACCACCTTCCAGGCCGAGGAGCTGTCCAAGATCCTCGCCCCCTACGACGTCGACCTGGCCATCGACATCGAGGTGCCCATGGAGGTCGTGCTCAAGCGCCTGGCCGGCCGCCGGGTGTGCTCGACCTGCGGGGCCAACTACTCGACGGCCACGCCGCCCAAGTACGACTGGACGTGCGACGTGTGCGGTGGCGAGGTCATCCAGCGGGAGGACGACACCGAGGCCGCCATCCGGCGCCGGCTCACCCTGTACGAGGAGCAGACCGAGCCCCTGATCACCTGGTACCTCGAGCGCGACAAGCTGGTGTCCATCGACGGCATGGGGACCCCCGACGACGTCACCAACCGACTGGTCCGGTCCATCGACCGCCGCCGGGACCACGGCCACGGGTTCCGCCTCCGATGACCGTTGCGTACCGCCCGATCGATTCGACAGAAGCCCTTCGCTCCCTGAAGCACGCGTGTCGAATGGAGCGAGCATGAGGCGAGAGCCGCACGAGATCGCCAAGATGCGCCAGGCCGGCCGGGTGGTGGCGGAGATGCACCAGAAGACCCGGGCAGCGGCCAAGCCGGGCGTGACCACCGGCCAGCTCGACGCCGTGGCCCGCGAGGTCCTGGCCAAGCGGGGCGCCCGGTCGAACTTCCTCGGCTACCACGGGTTCCCAGGCGTCATCTGCACGTCGCCCAACGAGATGATCGTCCACGGCATCCCCGGCTCCTACGTCCTGCAGGAGGGCGACATCCTGTCCGTCGACTGCGGTGCCATCGTCGACGGCTGGCACGGGGACGCGGCATTCACCATGGCCATCGGCGAGGTCGACCCGGCCGCCCTCAAGCTCATCGAGGTCACCGAGCAGAGCCTGGAAGCCGCCATCAGCCAGATGGTGGACGGGGCCCGGCTGTCCGACATCGGCCACGCCGTCCAGACCGTTGCCGAGGGCGCCGGGTACTCGGTGGTGCGGGAGTACGTGGGCCACGCCATCGGCCTGGCCATGCACGAGGAGCCCCAGGTGCCCAACTACGGCCCGCCCGGCAAGGGGCCCAAGCTGCGCCCGGGGATGGTGTTCGCCGTGGAACCCATGGTCAACATGGGCCGGCCCGAGACCCGCACCCTGGCCGACGGTTGGGGCGTGGTCACGGCCGACGGCAGTTTGTCCGCCCACGTGGAGCACACCATCGCCATTACCGAGCACGGGCCCGAAGTGCTCACGTTGCCGTAAGTGGGCCATCGCCGCTAACATCGTCGGTTGGTTCTGCGCGCCCTCGGCGCGTCTCGTTTACCCGCTCTACTACTTCACGACTTCGCAGCATCTACACGGAGGGACCCACCTGCCCAAGCCCAAGGAAGACGCCATCGTTCTGGAAGGAACGGTTGACGAGGCGTTGCCCAACGCCATGTTCAAGGTGCGCTTGGAGAACGGCCACGAGGTGCTGGCCCACTCCTCCGGAAAGATGCGCATGCACCGCATCCGTATCCTGCCCGGCGATCGCGTGCAGGTGGAGATCACCCCATACGACCTCACCCGAGGTCGGATCACCTATCGGTACAAGTAGTCAGGAACGCGTGATGAAGGTTCGACCGAGTGTCAAGCCGATGTGCGAGAAGTGCAAGATCATCCGCCGGCACGGCCGGGTGATGGTCATCTGCACCGCCTCCAAGCGGCACAAGCAGCGGCAAGGCTGAGGGGAGCGCGCAAGTGGCCCGTATTTCTGGCGTTGACATCCCCCGCGAGAAGCGGCTGGAGATCAGCCTCACCTACATCTTCGGCATCGGCCGGACCACCTCCCAGAAGGTGTGCCAGGCCACCGAGATCGACATGAACACCCGCGTGCGGGACCTCACCGACGAAGAGGTCGCCCGCCTGCGCAACTGGATCGACGCCAACCTCAAGGTCGAGGGCGACCTGCGGCGGGACATCCAGCAGGACATCAAGCGCAAGATGGAGATCGGCTCGTACCAGGGCATCCGGCACCGCCGCGGCCTGCCCGTGCGGGGCCAGCGCACCCACACCAATGCCCGCACCCGCAAGGGCCCCAAGAAGACCGTCGCCGGTAAGAAGAAGGTACGCAAGTGATTTCGCCCTCGCTCGCTCCGCTCCGCTTGGGCGAGTTCGATCGTGCTCCGGCCGACCGGCAGAGCCGGATCGGCCTCCGCGCTGAAAGGCATACGAAGTAGATGGCAAAACCGAAGCCGGGCGGGAGAAGGCCCCGCCGCAGGGAACGCAAGAACGTCACGTTCGGCGTGGCCCACATCAAGAGTTCGTTCAACAACACGATCGTGTCGATCACCGACATGGAGGGCAACGTCCTGGCATGGGCGTCGGCCGGCAACGTCGGGTTCAAGGGCAGCCGCAAGTCCACGCCCTTCGCCGCCCAGCTGGCGGCCGAGGCGTGTGCCCGCCGGGCCATGGAGCACGGCGTGCGCCGGGTCGACGTCCTGGTCAAGGGCCCGGGCTCGGGCCGGGAGACCGCCATCCGATCGCTGCAGAACACCGGCATCGAGGTGTCGGGCATCAAGGACGTCACCCCCATCCCCCACAACGGTTGCCGTCCGAAGAAGAGAAGGCGCGTCTGATGCTTCGCCTCGCAAGCCGAGCTTGCTCGGCGAGTCCGTTCGAACTCAGGCCGACCGGCCAAGCCGGATCGGCCCTCGTGCAGAAGGTTGTCCAGTAATGGCTCGCTACACCGGTCCCGTCTGCCGCCTGTGCCGGCGGGAGAAGATGAAGCTGTTCCTCAAGGGCCCCAAGTGCGACTCGATGAAGTGCCCGATCGAGCGCCGCCCCTACCCGCCCGGCGAGCATGGCCGCGACCGTATGAGGCAGGGCTCCGAGTACCTGGCCCAGCTTCGTGAGAAGCAGAAGGCTCGGCGCATCTACGGCGTGTTGGAGAAGCAGTTCGCCAACCTGTACGAGGAAGCCACGCGCCAGCAGGGCATCACCGGCGAGAACCTCCTGCGCATGCTCGAGTTGCGTCTCGACAACCTGGTCTTCCGGGCCGGGTGGGCGTCCAGCCGGTCACAGGCCCGCCAGTTCGTGCGCCACGGCCACATCAACGTCAACGGGCGCCGGGTCACCATCCCCAGCTTCCGTGCCCGCAAGGGGGACGTGATCTCCCTGCGGCCCAAGGCCCGCAACCTCATCGTCATCCGCCACAACATCGACACCCTCGATCGCCAGATCCCGCCGTGGTTGGAACCGGGCGCCGATCGCGCCGAGGTCACCGTGCGGGACGTCCCCCTCCGTGAGCACATCGACGTCCCTGTCCGCGAGCAGCTGATCGTCGAGCTCTACAGCAAGTAAGCAAAGGACCCGCCTTCCATGCTCATCATCCAGCGCCCCACCGTCGAGGCCGTCGGCGACGAGGAGAACAATCGCCAGCGCTTCGCCGTCGGGCCGCTCGAGCCCGGCTTCGGCCACACCATCGGCAACTCGCTTCGGCGCACGCTGCTGTCGTCCATCCCGGGGGCGGCGGTCACCCAGGTGCGCTTCGACGACGCCCTCCACGAGTTCGACACGCTCAAGGGTGTGAAAGAGGACGTCACCGACATCATCCTCAACCTGAAGGACCTGGTCCTGCGGGTGGAGGGGGACGAGCCTGTCACCCTGCGGCTCGACGTGCGGGGGCCGGCATCGGTCACCGCCGGCGACATCCAGACCACGGCCGACGTCGAGATCCTCAACACCGACCTGCACCTGGCCACCCTCAACGGCCAGGGCCGCCTGGCGGTCGACATCACCGTGGAGCGGGGCCGGGGCTACGTGTCGGCCGACCGCAACAAGAAGTCGTCCACCATCGGCGTCATCCCGGTCGATTCGATCTTCTCGCCCGTGCGGCGGGTGGCCTTCACCGTCGAGCCCACCCGGGTCGAGCAGTCCACCAACTACGACCGCCTCGTGCTCGACATCGAGTCCGACGGCTCCATCTCGCCCCGTGAGGCCCTGGCCTCGGCGGGCGACACCCTGCGTTCGCTGTTCAGCCTGGTGGCGGACATGAGCGAGAACCCGCAGGGTCTGGAGCTGGGCGACGTGTCCACCACCACCACGGGCTCTCCCGACCTCGACCTTCCCATCGAGGACCTGGATCTGTCCGAGCGGCCCCGCAACTGCCTCAAGCGGGCCCAGATCAACACGGTGGGCGAGCTCATCGAGAAGACGGTCGACGATCTGCTGGCCATCACCAACTTCGGCCAGAAGTCGCTCGACGAGGTCATCCAGAAGCTCGACGAGCGGGGCCTGAGCCTCCGGAACAAGGGGGAGTAGCGATGTTTCGGCCTCGCTCGCTGCGCTCCGCTCGGCCGAGTCATGCGCAACCCGGCTCGACCGGCCAAGCCGGATCCTGCCTCGTGCTGAAGGGTCTTTTCTGACATGTCAGTCCCCGGAGCTCCCAAGAAGGGTCGCCGCTTGGGCGGCGACGCCGCCCACCAGAAGGCCATGCTCGCCAACATGGTCGCTTCCCTCATCGCCGCCGAGGGCATCGTCACCACCGAGGCCAAGGCCAAGGCCCTGCGCCCGGTGGTGGAGAAGGTCATCACCAAGGCCAAGAAGGGCGGCGTCCACCGTCACCGCCAGGTCGTCTCGTTCATCCGGGACAAGGACATGGCCCACAAGCTGTTCGAGGAGATCGGTCCCCGGTACTCGGACCGGCAGGGCGGGTACACCCGCATCCTCAAGCTGGGCCCGCGCCACGGCGACAACGCGCCCATGGCGCGTATCGAACTTGTGTGACGCTCTTCGACGACCCGACCACGCTCACGCCACCGGCCCGCGGTGGGGAGGCAGCGCCCGACCAAGGGTCGGGATCAGAACAGACTCGGCCCGGAAGCTCTGCTTCCGGGCCGAAACATGTGCCGGTAGTGCGTGTTCGGATGACGGTCGCCTACCTGGGCACCGGTTTTCGCGGCTTTGCCGCCCAGCCCGGCATCCCCACGGTGGCGGGGGCGTTGCGGGAGGCGCTGGCCACCATCCTGCGCCACCCGGTCGAGCTCACCTGCGCCGGGCGGACTGACGCCGGCGTGCACGCGTGGGGCCAGGTCGTGTCGTTCGACGCGGCCGAGGGCGTCGATGTGGTCGAGTTGCAGCGACGGGTCAACAAGTTGCTCGCCCCCACCATCGTGGTGCGCGACGCGGCCGTCGGCCCCGAGGGGTTCGACGCCCGGCGCTGGGCCACGGGCCGGTCCTACCGGTACACGGTGCTCAACCGGCCCGTGCCCGACCCCTTCCTGGCCCACCTGTCGTGGCACGTGGACGACGAGCTCGACCTGCGGTCCATGCAGCTGGCCTGCGACCCCCTCATCGGCGAGCACGACTTCACGTCCTTCTGCCGCAAGCCGCCCTCGTCGTCCCGGCCCGACGGGCGGCCGCCCAGCATGGTGCGCATCGTGCGGGACGTCCGGTGGGTCGACCTGGGCGAGGGTGTCCTGCGCTTCGACATCGAGGCGTCGTCGTTCTGCCACCAGATGGTGCGGTCCCTGGTAGCCACCATGGTGGCCGTGGGCCGGGGCAGGATCCGGGCGGGCGACATGGCCTGGATCCTCCGCAGCCAGGACCGGTCCAAGGGGGCGGGCCTGGCCCCACCCGAGGGTCTGTGCCTGTGGGCGGTCGAATACGGTGGACGAACCGGCAGTATCGACTCAGATGGGGCGGCGGCAGACCGATGAACCCTCCATGGCGGACCGGACAGCGGGCGTGGTGGTGAAGGTGGGCGGGCAGGCGCTGGCCGACGGCGTGCTCATGCGCACCAACCGGGCCTGGGCCATCGCCCGGGCCGACGGTTCCGTCGACGTCGGTGCGTTGCCTTCCAGCCCGGCCGCCCGCATCCCCGTCCTGCGGGTGCTGCTGGGCCTGTTCGGCGGGCTGCGCCTGGCCATCAGCCGGGGGATGCTGGGCCGGGGGCGCGCCACTGGTTCCCCAGCCAGCGCGTCGGGCAAGCGCCTCAACCGCCGCTTCCTCCTGGTGCTCGCCGGCCTGGAGGCGGCCGCCTTCGCCGCCAGCCGGCTGGTCCCCACCAGCCAGTTCCACGGCTGGCGGGGCCTGGTCGCCGTGGTCGTCCCCTGGGTGGTGACGCTGGCCGTCCTCCGCCTGGCCACGCCGGGCTCGCTGTGGCGGTACCACGGCGCCGAGCACAAGGCCGTGGCCGCCCACGAGGCCGGCGTCGACCTGGCCGACACCGGCGCCGTGCTGACCGCCCCCCGGGTCCACGACCGGTGCGGCACCAACCTGGTGTTCCTCATGCTGCTCCTGGGCCTGGTCCTCCACGGTGTGGTGGCCGGGTGGCTCCAGGGGCCGCTGTTCCTGATGCTGCTGGGCGTGTCCGCCGAGGTCGTGACCCTGGCTGCCAACCGGCCCCGGTGGATGGCCAGCCGGGTGGTGCTGGCCGGCGGTCGGGCCATCCAGCGCTGGGTCACCACGGCCGAGCCCACGGCGGCTGAGCAGGCCGTCGGCTGCCGGGCCCTCCTGGCGTGCCTGGCCGAGCACGAGCGGATCGTGGCCCTGGACGGGCCCGCCGTGACCCTCGCCGTCGCCGCCTGAGTGACTAGGTAGGTGTCATCCCTCGCCTGAGCGGGGGAATTGACATAAGGCCCGTGCCATCCGAAGCCGACACAAAGGCGTGCGGCGTTGGCGCGTCGACCCTTTGGTCTGGTTCTTCTTGGCCGTCACCCTCCCGGGGCTCGCCCTGCTCGGGTTGGTTGGACAGTCCATCCGGGTGGAGGAACTGCCGCGCGTCTTCTCGTCGCCCTTGCTGTGGGCCTTCGCCGTGTTCCTGGTGCCCTGCGAGCTGTGGCCCGTGCAGGTGCCGTTGCCCGACGGCACCGAGGAGATGAAGACGAGCGCGGCCTTCGGCTTCGCCATCCTCCTCACCAACGGGTCCCGGGCTGCGCTGTTCGCCATGGTGATCGTCGCCCTCCTGGGGGGCCTGGTGCGGCGCAAGGGCCTGCTCTGGACCACGTTCGACGTGGCCCACTACGCCCTGGCCGTGGCCGCGGCGACGATCGTGGTGTCCCGGGGGAGCGGTCTGCCCATGGACGCCCCGTCGTACCCGGTCACGCCGGCGAGCATCGCCGCCATCCTGGCCGGGTCGGGCGTGCTGTTCGTGCTCGTGCACGGCATCAGCGCCGTGGCCACGGCTTTGGACAAGGGCCTGTCGCCCACCGCCTACCTGTCCCGCGACTTCGGGTTCCAGGCCAGCACCGCGGGCGTGCTCATCGCCCTGGCGCCCATGGCCGCGGTGGCGGCCGACAAGGTGTTGGTGACCGTCCCCCTGCTGGCCTTCCCGCTGTTCTCGGTCTACAAGAGCGCCCGGTCGTCGCTGGGCCGGGAGCGAGACGCCCTCCACGACAGCCTCACCGGCCTGCCCAACCGCATCCTGTTCCGGGACCGGGTCGAGCAGGCCACCGCCCGCTGCCGGCGCAACGGGGGCGTGCTGGCGGTCATGCTCATCGACCTCGACGGGTTCAAGGAGGTCAACGACACCCTCGGGCACCATACCGGCGACATCCTCCTCCAGGAGGTCGGGCGGCGGCTGGACCGGTACCTGCGGGCCGTCGACACCGTGTCCCGCCTGGGCGGCGACGAGTTCGCCGTGTTCCTTCCCGACCTGGGCGGGTTGGAGACGGCCCGGGACACGGCCCGGCGCCTGCTGGTGGCCCTGCAGGAGCCCTTCCACCTGGAGGGCATCTCCCTGTCCGTGCAGGCCAGCGTGGGCATCGCCGGCTTCCCCGAGCACGGGCTGGACACGGACACGTTGTTGCAGCGGGCCGACACCGCCATGTACCAGGCCAAGCGCCTGAAGACCGGCGTCGAGGTCTACACGCAGGGTCGTGACCGGGCCAGCCGGCGGCGCCTGGCCCTGTCGGGCGAACTCAAGGGCGCGGTGGACGACAACCAGCTGCTCATGCACTACCAGCCCAAGGCCCGGCTGTCCGACGGTGTGGTGTCGAGCGTCGAGGCCCTCGTGCGCTGGAACCACCCGTGGTACGGCATGGTGCCGCCGTCCGAGTTCATCCCCCTGGCCGAGCGCACGGGCGTGATGCGGCCGCTCACCATCAACGTGCTCGACATGGCCCTGGCCCAGGTGCGCGTCTGGAGCAGGCTCGGGGTGGAGCTGTCCTGCGCGGTCAACATCTCGACGCAGAACTTCCACGACCTGCGCCTGCCCGAGGAGATCGAGCAGCTGCTCGTGCGCCACGGGGTGCCGTCCCGGCTGCTGGAGATCGAGATCACCGAGAGCATGCTGATCGCCGACCCGCTGCGGGCCATGCACATCATGGGCCGCCTGTCCGACATGGGGATCCGGCTGGTGATCGACGACTTCGGCACCGGCTACTCCTCGCTCGCCTACCTGAAGCGGCTGCCGGTGAGCGGCATCAAGATCGACAAGTCGTTCGTGCAGCAGCTGACCACCGACGAGAACGACGCCGCCATCGTGCGCTCCACCATCGACCTGGCCCGCAACCTGGGGATGGAGGTCGTGGCCGAGGGCGTGGAGTCGGCCGAGGCGTGGGACCGGCTGCGGTCGTTGGGGTGCGACTACGCCCAGGGCTACTTCCTGAGCCCGCCCGTGCCCGGCGACCAGATGCTCAGCTGGTACCGCACCCACGCGGCCCGGCTGCAGAGCCTCAAGTCGGCGGCCCAGGGCGCCGTGGTCGAGGGCCCGGCCAGCCTGGCCTAGGCCACCGCTCGTGCACGCATTCTCGTTGCGTCCACGAACGGAAGCCGATCGCCAGCGCAACGAGAATGGGCAGGAGCGTACCAGCTCCAGCTAGGCGAGCAGCTCCACCCGGTAGCCCCGCGCCCGCAGCCCGTCGACCACCTGCTCGCGGTGCTCGGGATCGCGGGTCTCGAGGGTGAACAGGACCTCGACCTCGTCGACGCCCACCCGCACGCCGGCCCGGTGGTGCTCCACGTCGAGCACGTTCAGCCCCATCGACGCCACCGCCGCGGTGGCTGCAGCCAGGGCGCCGGGGTGGTCGGCCAGCACCAGACGCAGGCGCAGGTAGCGCCCGGCGGCCGAGAGGCCGTGGTCGATCAGCTTGATGAGCAGCAGCGGGTCGACGTTGCCTCCGGACAGCACGGCCACGGCTGGCCCCCGCCCGCTCACCTTGCCCGCCAGGATGGCAGCCAGGGCCACGGCGCCAGCCGGCTCGACCACCGCCTTGGCCCGCTCCAGCAGCAGGAGCACGGCCTGGCTGATCTGCTCCTCGTCGACCGTCACCACCTCGTCCACGAACGCCTGCACGTGGGAGAGGGTGAGGTCGCACACCGTCTTCACGGCGATGCCGTCGGCCATGGTGGCCACGCCGGGCAGGGTGACGGACCGGCCGGCGGCAAGTGACTGCACCATGGATGTGGCCCCCGCCGCCTCGACGCCCACGACCTTGCACCCGCGCAGGGTGTGGGCCAGGGCGGTGGCCACGCCGGAGATGAGCCCGCCCCCACCGATGGGGACGACTACCACCTCGGCCTCGGGCGCCTCGGCCGCCACCTCCAGGCCCACGGTGCCCTGCCCGGCGATGATCAGCGGGTCGTCGAACGGGGGCACGAACACGGCGCCCGGCGCCGAGGCGGCGAAGGCCTTGGCCGCGGCCAGCGAGTCGTCCACCACGTCGCCTTCCAGGCGGACCTCGGCGCCGTAGCTGCGGGTGGCGTTCACCTTCGGGAGGGCGGCGGTCACCGGCATGAAGATCACCGACCGGTGCCCGGTGAGGGCGGCAGCCAAGGCCACCCCTTGGGCGTGGTTCCCGGCCGAAGCCGCCACCACCGTCCCGCCCGGGGGCAGCCGGGAGATGTGGTTGTAGGCGCCCCTGATCTTGAACGACCCCGTGCGCTGCTGGTACTCGGGCTTGAGCAGGACCGGGCGGCCGGCCAGGCGGGACAGCGAGTCGGGACGGACGATGGGCGTGGGACGGATGACGCCCGCCACCCGCTGGGCCGCCTGCTCGATGTCCTGGAGGGAGATCATGCGAGCGGGAACGCTACTGTTTGCTCCCAGCGCCGCCCGCCCGTATCCTTGTCCGGTCCCGCGCGCCGAGACACGAGACAAAGGATCCCGCGTGCGTACGTACTCTCCGAAGCCTGCAGATATCGAGCGCGCCTGGCACGTCGTCGACGCCGACGGCCTGGTGCTCGGCCGCCTCGCGTCCGAGGTGGCTCGCGTCCTGCGAGGCAAGCACAAGCCCATCTTCGCCCCCCACGTCGACACCGGCGACCACGTCATCGTGCTCAACGCCGCCGGCGTGGTCATGACGTCGGACAAGGCGTCCAAGAAGATCGCCTACCGCCACTCCGGCTACCCCGGCGGCCTGAAGCAGCAGACCTACACCGAGCTGCTCGCCACGAAGCCCGACGAAGCCATCCGCAAGGCGGTCAAGGGCATGCTCCCCAAGGGCACCCTCGGTCGCAGCATGCTGAAGAAGCTCAAGGTCTATTCGGGTCCCACCCACCCCCACGCCGCCCAGAACCCGCAGCCGCTCGACCTCTCCGGGGTCGCGGCACGCCGGGCGGGCTGAGCAGGAGAACCGCCCCATGTCCAAGCCGCTCACCCAGACCACCGGCCGCCGCAAGGAGGCCGTCGCCCGGGTCCGCTTCCGTCCCGGCACTGGCACCATCACGATCAACAAGCGGCCGCTGGAGACGTACTTCCCCTCGGCCACCCACCGGATGATCGTCACCGAGCCCCTGCGGCTCACCTCCGTGGCCGACGTGTACGACGTCGACGCCACCATCGACGGCGGCGGTGTGGCCGGCCAGGCCGGCGCCCTGCGCCTGGGCATCGCCCGGGCCCTGGCCGAGCTCGACCCCGAGCAGCGCGTGCCCCTGAAGCGGGCCGGCTTCCTCACTCGCGACGCTCGCGAGAAGGAGTCGAAGAAGTACGGCCTCAAGAAGGCTCGCAAGGCGCCTCAGTACTCGAAGCGGTAATGGTTTCGCCCTCGGCGGGAACCGCCTCGGGCGAGTTCGCACGGTGCTCCGCTCGACCGGCAAAGCCGGATCGAGCTACGCGCTGAAATGCCGCTCCGTTTCGGGACCGATGGCGTCAGGGGGGTCGCCAACGCCGAGCTCACCCCTGAGTTGGTGCTCTCCCTGGGCCGCGCCGCGGCGCGGGTCCTGGGCCCGGCCGACCGCTTCCTGGTAGGTCGCGACACCCGCCTCTCCGGGCCGCTGCTCCAGGCCGCCCTCGCCGCCGGCCTGGCTGCCGAGGGCGTCACCGTGGTGGACCTGGGCGTGCTGCCCACGCCGGCCGTGGCCTTCGCCTCGGCCCAGCACGGCTGCCCGGCCGCCGTGCTGTCCGCGTCCCACAACCCGTACACCGACAACGGCGTGAAGTTCTTCGCCGCCGGGGGCCGCAAGCTCACCGACGAGGTGGAGCAGCGCCTGGAGGCGGCCATGTCCGCACCCGGCGGCACGGGCCCGATCGGCGGCTTCGACGACGACCCCGGCGCGGCCGACACCTACGTCGCCCACCTGGTGGCGTCGCTCGAAGGGCGCACGCTCGAGGGCCTGCACGTGGTTGCCGACTGCGCCAACGGGGCCGCCTCCGCCCTCCTGCGCCCCACCCTCCACGCCCTGGGCGCCATCGTCGACGTCCTCCACGACGACCCCGACGGCACCAACATCAACGACGGCTGCGGCTCCACCCACCCCGCGTCCTTGCAGGCTGCGGTGGTCGAACGGGGAGCGGACGTGGGCCTGGCCTTCGACGGCGACGCCGACCGGGTGCTGGCCGTCGACCACCAGGGCCGGCTGGTGGACGGTGACCATCTCCTCGCCCTGTACGCCCTCGACCTGCGCGCCCGGGATGCCCTCCGGGGCGACACCGTGGTGGTCACGGTCATGACCAACCTGGGCTTCCGGCTGGCCATGGCCGAGCACCGCATCGGCGTGCACGAGACCCAGGTGGGCGACCGCTACGTGCTCGAGGCGCTGGAAGCGGGTGGCTGGTCGCTGGGCGGCGAGCAGTCGGGCCACGTCATCTTCCGGGACCTGGCAACCACGGGCGACGGGCTCCTCACCGGGCTCCAGTTGCTCGACCTGGTGCACCGGGCGGGCCGGCCCCTGGCCGACCTGGCCGCCGCGGCCATGACCCCCGTGCCCCAGGTGCTGCGCAACGTGCGGGTGCGGAACCGGGACGGCCTGGCCGGCGCCGCCGCCGTGTGGGACGACGTGCGGGCCGTCGAGGGGGAGTTGGGCGACCACGGGCGGGTGCTGTTGCGCCCGAGCGGGACGGAACCCCTCGTGCGGGTGATGGTCGAGGCGGCCGACGCGGGCGTGGCCGAGCGGGCGGCCGACCGCCTGGCCGACACCGTCAGCCGCACCCTCGGCGCCTGACCTTTGCCGACGGCGGTAGAGACGGGCGCCACCCCCTACCCTTGATCGCCATGTGCGGGATCATCGCCGTGCTGCGGCGTCCTCCCAACCGAACGGCCCCGTCGCCCGACGAGCTCCTCGCCCGGGTCCACGAGGCCGGTCGCCTGCTGGGCGGTGCCCCCGAGAGCCCGGGATCCCTGGCGGCCGTCCTGCGGGACGCGGCCTGGCAGCTCGACGGCGTGAACCGGGACCTGGCCGGCCTCCCCGGCGTCCACGCCCTCCTCGGCCATCCCGACCTCCCGCCCCGGCTCGCCACCCACGTCGGCGCCTGCGAGGCCATGGTCGCCACCCTGGAGGACCGTCTCGACACCGGCACCCTGGCCCTGGCGGGCAAGGAGCTCGAGGAGGTCAACGCCGCCGCCGTCCTGCTCAAGGACGCCACCTGGGCCATCCTCCGGGACCGCCTGCCCAACGCCGCCGCCGTGGCCGCCCTGGCCGGCCCCCACCCCACCCCGGCGGCCATCGCCACCTTCACCTCCGTGCAGACCGCCCTCTCGGCCCTCGACCGGTTGGAGGTGCGGGGCCGGGACAGCGCCGGGCTCCACCTGCTCGTCACCGGG
Organism: Acidimicrobiales bacterium; assembly: GCA_035651095.1. Lineage (GTDB taxonomy): Bacteria > Actinomycetota > Acidimicrobiia > Acidimicrobiales > JAUTXP01 > DASRGI01. The sequence goes on from DASRGI010000191.1 coordinate 24,162, forward strand.
CACGGCCTGACCGCGGTGGACCAGGACCGCCTGGCCGATCCCTTCTTCACCTCCACCGCCGTGCGCAACCCGAGCGGCGCCCTGTCCTTCGTGTACAAGGCGGCGGCCGAGATCGGCGAGCTGGGCGACAACACCAGGGCCCTGCGCCGGGCCATCACCGAGGACGCCCTGCTCCACCGGGCCGTGGCCGCGACCACCGCCCAGACCACGGTGCTCGGCCACACCCGCTGGGCCAGCGTGGGCATCATCTCCGAGACCAACGCCCACCCCCTGAACTCCGACGAGCCGGGCCGGAACGGGCCCTACGTGGTGGCCGCCCTCAACGGCGACGTCGACAACTACGCCGAGCTGCGCGACCGCGAGGGCCTGCGCATCCCGCCCGAGTTCACCACCGATGCCAAGGTCATCCCCACGCTGGTGTCGCGGCGCCTGGAGGCGTGCGAGGACGTCACCGACGCCTTCCGCCAGACCGTTGCTGAGTTCGACGGTTCGGTGGCCATCGCCGCCTCGGCCCCCGACCAGCCCGACCACCTCTTGCTCGCCCTGCGGGGGAGCGGCCAAGCCCTCTACATCGGCCTGGCCGAAGACGCCTTCCTCGTGGCCAGCGAGCCCTACGGCATCGTCGAGGAGACCACCGCCTACGTGCGCATGGACGGCGAGACCACCCACGGGCAGGTCGTCGCCCTCGACGGCTCCCAGGCGGGCACGGCCGACGGCATCACCCGCCTGGCGTACGACGGCACGCCCCTGCCCCTCACCGACGGCGACGTCCAGCGGGCCGAGATCACCACCCGCGACATCGACCGGGCCGGCTACCCCCACTTCCTGCTCAAGGAGATCAACGAGGCGCCCCAGTCGTTCCGCAAGACGTTGCGGGGCAAGGTGGTGGAGCGCGACGGGCTCCTGTCCGTGAGCCTGGGCGACGAGACCCTGCCCCCGGCCGTGCGCGCTCGGCTGGACGGCGGGTCCATCCGCCGGGTGTTCGTCATCGGCCAGGGCACCGCCGCCGTGGCCGGCCAGAGCGTGGCCGCCGCCCTGCTGGACGCCCTCGGCCCCGCCACCCCCATCCGGGTCCACGCCCTGCCCGCCACCGAGCTGTCCGGCTTCGGCCTGGACGACGACATGAGCGATGCGCTGGTAATCGCCATCAGCCAATCGGGGACCACCACCGACACCAACCGCACGGTCGACCTGGTACGGGCGCGGGGGGCGGCCGTCATCGGCATCGTCAACCGGCGCAACAGCGACCTGGTGGAGAAGGCCGACGGCGTGCTCTACACGTCCGACGGCCGGGACGTGGAGATGAGCGTGGCGTCGACCAAGGCGTTCTACGCCCAGATCGCGGCGGGCACGTTGCTGGCCCTGGCCATCGCCCGGCCCGAGCCCCGCTACGCCCACGACCTCCTCACCGCCCTGCGGCGGCTGCCGGCCGCCATGGACACCATCCTCGCCGGCCAGCGGGAGGCCATCGCCGCCGCCGCCCGCCTGGCCCCGTCCCGGCGCTACTGGGCGGTGGTGGGCAACGGGCCCAACCGCATCGCCGCCAGCGAGATCCGCATCAAGCTCTCCGAGCTCTGTTACAAGTCGATCGCCTGCGACGCCACCGAGGACAAGAAGCACATCGACCTGTCGTCGGAGCCGCTCATCCTCGTGTGTGCCAGCGGGCTGGACGACGCCACCGCCGGCGACGTGGCCAAGGAGGTGGCGATCTACCGGGCCCACAAGGCAGCGCCGGTGGTCATCGCCAGCGAGGGCGACGAGCACTTCGATGCCGCCCTGGCGTGCATCACCGTGCCCGCCGTGCACCCGCAGCTGGCGTTCGTGCTGTCGGCCATGGCCGGCCACCTGTTCGGTTACGAGACGGCCATGGCCATCGACGGCCAGGCCCGCCTGTTCCGGGAGGCCCGGGCCGTCATCGAGGACTTGGCCGACGCCGACGCCGATCCCGACCACCAGCTGGCCCGCCTCCGGGACGAGATGCAGCCCTCGGCCGCCCGCATCTTCGGCGCCCTCCGGTCGGGCGAGCTGAACGGCCACATGGAGGCGAGCACGGCCGAGCGGGTCGCGTCGCTCCTGCGTTACACGGCGGGCATCGTGCCCCTCGAGGCGTACCAGGTGGAGTACGGCAAGGTGGGCACGCCCAACGTGGTGGTGGCCGACCTCACGGCCGCCCTCACCACTGCCATCGAGGAGCTCACCCGACCCATCGACGCCATCAAGCACCAGGCCAAGACCGTCACCGTGGGCATCTCCCGGAGCGAGGAAGCGCTGTTCCGGGTTCCCGCCGTCGAGGCCGTGCTGTCGTCGGGCGTGCCCCGCGACCGCCTCACCTACCGGGCCCTGCGCACCCTGGCCGCCCTGGACCCGTCCATCCTGGAGGTCACCGGCTACACCCGGTACCGGGTCGACGGCGCGACGGTGACCGTGGTCGACCAGGGAGGCGTGGCCCGGGGCATCCCGTCGCGCACGGCCCAGAACCCGGAGCTGCGCGGCACCAAGCACCGGGCCGCCTACGAGCGGGAGGTCACCGTGGCCCGGGGTCGCAGCGACGGGCGCACGGTGGTCATCGTCCCCGAAGTCAAGGACAACGAGATCACCGGGCTCTCGCTGCTGCACGTGCGCTTCGCCGACCACCTGCCCGCGGCCGATGTCCGGGCCGTCCTCATCGGCTACCGCAACCGGTACGCGGCCCTGGTCGACGCCGTCACCGAGACGGAGCCCCGCTTCGACGACGACCGCTTGGCCACCGTGCCCCTCATCGACCTCCTGGTCGAGCCCGTGCACGTGCTGGCCGACCGCTGGCACTCGTGAGCCGCCACCTGTGATTCCCGTCCTCACCACGGCCGAGATGCGGGCGGTGGACGAGGCCGCCCCCGAGCCGGTCGAGGTCCTCATCGAGCGGGCCGGCGCGGCGGTGGCCCGGTCGGCCCTGCGCATGCTGGGCGGCCAGGCATACGGCCGGCGGGTGGCGGTGGTGGCGGGCAAGGGCAACAACGGGGCCGACGGCCGGGTGGCCGCCCGGCGGTTGGAGTTGCGGGGCGCGCGGGTGAACGTGGTCGACCCCGGCGTGCCTGTCCCCGCCGGCGTGGACCTGGTGATCGACGCCGCCTACGGCACCGGCTTCCGGGGTTCGTACACCGCGCCCGATCCGGGTGGCGCCCCGGTACTGGCCGTCGACGTGCCGAGCGGCGTGAACGGCGACACGGGCGAGGTCTGCGAGGGCGCGGTGTGGGCCGACGCCACCGTCACCTTCGCTGCCCTCAAGCCCGGGCACCTGCTGGGCGAGGGGCGCCTGCGCTGCGGGCCCATCGAGCTGGCGGACATCGGGCTCGAGATCGAGCGGGTGTCCAGCTGGTTGGTGGAGGACGCCGACGTGGCCGGGCAGCTCCCCCGCCGGTCCCACGAGGCCCACAAGTGGCAGACGGCGGTGTTCGTGGCCGCCGGGTCGCCGGGGATGATGGGGGCGCCGCTACTGGTGGCGCGCGGCGCCATGCGGGCGGGAGCGGGATACGTGCGCCTGGGCGTGCCCGGGGCCGACGTGGCCGCTCTGGCCCCGGGCCACGAGGCGGTCGCTGTGCGCGTGCCCGCTCACGACTGGGCGCCGGTCGTGCTCACCGAGCTGGAGCGGTGCAAGGCCCTGGTGGTCGGGCCCGGCTTGGGCCGGGGCGACGAGGCGGCGCGGGCCGTGCGCCGGCTGGTGGCGGCCTCGCCCGTCCCCGTGGTGGTCGACGCCGACGGGTTGAACGTTCTGGGAGAGGTGCCCGGTGGCGTCCTCACGCCCCACGACAAGGAGTTCGAGCGGCTGGCCGGTCGCCCGCCGGGGCCGGACCGCATGGCCGACGTGCGTTCGCTGGCTTCGTCGCGCAATGCGACGGTGTTGTTGAAGGGTTCGACGACGCTGGTGGCCGAGCCCGACGGCACCGTGCTCTTCGCGGCCACGGGCACGCCGGCGTTGGCCACCGCGGGGACGGGCGACGTGCTGGCCGGTGTGGTGGGCGCCTTCCTGGCCCGGGGGTTGCCGCCGCTGCGGGCCGCGGCCTTTGCTGCCCACGTGCACGGCGCCGCCGCCCACCTCGGGTACGGCGAGGGACTGGTGGCGGGCGACTTGCCGGAGTTGATCGCTCGTTGGTTGTCCGTGGCGGTCGGGCGTGACTGAGGCCCGTACCCGTCCGGCGTGGGCCGAGATCGACCTCGACGCCATCCGCCACAACGCCCGCGCCCTGCTGGCCCTCGCCCATCCGGCCGCCCTGTGCGCGGTGGTGAAGGCCGACGGGTACGGGCACGGCGCTGTGGCCGTGGCGCGGGCCGCCCTCGAAGCGGGCGCCACCCGGCTGGCCGTGGCCGTGGTCGAGGAGGGCGTGGCCCTGCGGGAGGCGGGGATCAGCGCGCCCGTGCTGCTGCTGTCCGAACCGTCGTCCGCCGAGGCCATGGCCGATGCCGTGGCCGCCCATCTCACGCCCACGCTCTACACGCTGGCCGGCGTGGCCGCGGCCGAGGCGGCCGTGGGCCGGCGCCACCCGGTGGCCGTCGAGGTCAAGGTCGATACGGGCATGCACCGGGTGGGCGGTACGCCCGACGACGTGCTGGCCGTATCCGAGGCGGTGGCCCGGTCGCCCCAGCTGGAGCTGGCCGGCCTCTGGACCCATCTGGCCGTGGCCGACGAGCCCGACAACCCGTACACCGACTCGCAGCTGGAGCGGTTCGAGGAGGTGCGGGACAAGCTGGCCGCCGCCGGCCTGCTGCCCGAGTTGTTGCACGCGGCCAACTCGGCCGGAGCCATCGTCCACCCCGGTGCCCGGTACGACATGGTCCGCTGCGGGATCGCCCTCTACGGCCATGCACCGGCGGCGGCGGTGGACGCACTCGGCCTGGTCGACTTGCGCCCGGCCCTGTCCCTCAAGGCCGAGGTCACGTTCGTGAAGGAGCTGGAGGCGGGGGAGCGGGTGTCGTACGGCCTGCGCTGGACGGCACCGGCCCCCACCACCGTGGCCACCGTCCCCCTGGGCTACGCCGACGGCGTGCCCCGGCGCTGGTTCGACATGGGTGGGTGCGTGTTGATCGACGGCGTGCGCCGGCCCATCGCCGGCACCGTCACCATGGACCAGATCCTCGTGGACTGCGGGCCCGGATCGACCGTGCGGGTGGGGGACGAGGTCGTGCTCCTCGGCCGGCAGCGCGACGAGGAGATCCGGGCCGAGGACTGGGCCGAGGCGTTGGGCACCATCAGTTACGAAGTGCTGTGCGGGATTGGGCCCCGGGTGCGGCGGGTGTACGTCCCGTCGGTTCCCGCGGCGCGGCAAGGGGTTCTGGGCTGACCACCCTGCGCACGCAGGACGTGCTCGCCGCCAGCCTCGGCCTGGTCGCCGGGTTGGTGCTGGAGCGAGCGGCCATGCGCCGGGAACGGCGCCGCCCCGATCCCGCCGCGGCCGACGATTTCAGCCTCCCTTCCGACGTGCGCCACCAAACCCTCCCCGTCAGCGACGGCGGCCGCCTGCACGTGGTGGAGCGGGGCCCGCTGGGGGGCCGGCCGCTGGTGCTGCTGCACGGGGTGGCGCTTTCGGCGGCCCTGTGGCACTACCAGCTCACCGACCTGGCCAACCGGTTCCGCGTGCTGGCCGTCGAGCACCGGGGCCACGGGCTGTCGTTGGCGGGGGACGCGGGCTTCACCATCGGGCGATTGGGCCAGGACCTGGCGGAACTGCTGGACGCGCTCGACCTGCGCGATGCCGTGCTGGTCGGCCACTCGATGGGAGGCATGATCGTGCTGCGTTTCGCCGTCGACCACCCGGGCGTGGTGGAGGCGCGGGTGGCGGGGTCGGTGCTGGTGTCCAGCCTGGCGTCCACCGAGGGCCGTATCCCGTGGTGGCACACGGTTTCCGTGGCCGCCGCGCCTGCGGCCAGCCAGGCTATCCGTTGGGCCGGCCGCCTTCCCGGCGGGTACCTGCCCTCCACCGACCTGTCGTACCTCATCGCCCGCATGGGGCTGGGCGCTCGCCCGTCGCCCACCCACGTGGAGCTGACTCGGGCCATGACCGCGGCCACGTCCCCGGCCGTGCTGGCCGACCTGTGGGTGGAGACCGAGCGCTTCGATGTCCGCCGGGAACTTCGGTCGGTCGGCATGCCGACGCTGGTGGTGGCCGGCACCCGCGACAACATCACGCCCCTGGTGAACGCCGAGGAGATCGTGCGCTACCTGCCGGGATCGTCGCTCGTGCGCCTGCCGGGGAGCGGGCACATGCCCATGCTCGAGCGGCGCCAGGAGTTCAACGAGTTGGTCACGTCGTTCGCCGACGGGCTCGGCCGCTCGTGATCACCGACGTGCCCGGCGTGCGGGTGGGCCACTGGACGGACGAGGCCGCGGCCACGGGTTGCACGGTGGTGCTGCTGCCCGCCGGCACGGTGGCGTCGGGCGAGGTGCGGGGTGGCGCCCCGGGCACGCGGGAGTTCGCCCTGCTGGCGCCCGAGCGGTTGGTGCCCGGGTGCCACGCCGTGGTGCTGTCGGGCGGGTCCGCCTTCGGCCTGGCCGCGTGCGACGGGGTGATGGCGTGGTGCGAGCAGCGGGGTATCGGCTTCCCCACGCCCGCCGGGCCCGTGCCCATCGTGGTGGGCATGGTGCTGTTCGACCTCATGGTGGGCGACCCGTCCGTCCGCCCCGGCCCCGCCGCCGGGTCTGCGGCCTGCGAAGCGGCGGTGGACGGCGCCTTTGCCGTGGGCGCGGTGGGCGCGGGTACGGGCGCCCGGGTGGGAGCGTGGCGCGGTGCGGGTGCGGTGCGTCCGGGTGGGCTGGGGACGGCCACCGAACGCGATGGCGCTCTCACGGTTTCGGCCCTGTTCGCGGTGAACGCGTTCGGCGACCTGGCCGACACGGCGTCGGCCCTGCCGCCACCGTCCGCTCCGAGCGGCTTCGGCACCAACACGACCGTCGGCGTGATCGCCACCAACGCCTTGCTGGACAAGGTGGGCTGCCTGCTGGTGGCCCAAGGCGGGCACGACGGCCTGGCCCGGGCCCTGGAACCGGCCCACGCCTCGGTGGACGGCGACGCCGTGGTCGCCGCCGCCGTGGGCGGCATCGACGCCCCCGTCGATCTCGTGCGCGTCCTGGCTGCCCGCGCCACCGAGCGCGCCATCCGCTCCGCCCTCACCTGACTGCCCCCACGCCCCGCGCCGCCCCCAGCGCCTGCCCCCCACGCCTCGCCCCCCACCCTGGTCGCGCTCAGGCCCGGAGGAAGTCGCGCAGGGCGCGGCGGTAGCGCTCGTCCCAGCCGGCGTAGTCGGTGCGGAGGGCGGGGCCGGGCCAGTGGGCGGGGAGCAGCTCGGGCGGCAGCAGGGGGTCGGCCTGGAAGTGCCGGAGCACGGCGGCCGAGAGCACGAAGCCGGCGGCCAACGTGTCGGCCGCCGGCTCGGTCGACCACAGGCGCCGGCGCAAGGCCTCGGCCTCGTCGGCCCAGCCCTCCGGGTCCCACAGCCGCGCCACCAGCTCGCCCGCGTGGGTGCCGGGGTCCAGGGTGCCGTCCACCCACAGGCACTGGGCGTCGACCACAGCGGCCGCCGCGCCATCGCCACCAACGCCAGCCAGGTTGTCGGGCCGCAACCACACGCCTTCCCGCAACTCGGCCATGCGCAGGGTGCGCATGGCGTCGCGCAGGTCGGCCCGGGCGGCCGCATCCCGGCGCTCGGCCGTCACCAGGGCGAAGCGCCAGCCCCCGTGCCACTCCCGGGTGCGGGCTTCCCGGCTGAGCTCCTGGCGCGCCTGGCGGTCGAGCAGCCGCCCGGCCAACCGGTAGGACCCGTCCGTCGCCTCCAGCTCGCCGCTGGCCACCATCCGGGACAGGGCCACGCGCAGCGCCCCCTCGCCGATCCCGAACAGGTCGCCGGCCCGCACCAGCACGCGCACGGGTAGCACCGGCGGGCGTGTGCCCAGCAGGGTGCTGAGGACGACGGATCGGGCCGTCAGCGCGCTATTACGATCTTGCGGCACGTATCAAGAGATTGTAATATGGAGGTCGTGGCCGTCACGCTCACTCGCACCACCATGCTGCCCGGGCCGGACCTCCTCCCGGATGTGCTGCCCACCGAGCGCCTCAGCGCCAGCGGCCGCCCCATCCCCCCGGTGCGAGAAGAGCTGCGCCACGTCCCCAACGCCCGCAACGCCCTCACCGTGGCGGGCGTCTTCGTGCAGTCCTTCGGCATCATCGCCGCGGCCACGTGGATCGGGCAGTGGTGGGCGTACGCCCTCGCCTTCTTGCTCATGGGCCGGGCCATGGCCCTCTACGCCATCCTCGGCCATGAGGCCGCCCACCGACTGCTGTTCACCCGCAAGCGCTGGAACGACGTCATCGGCCGCTGGTTCCTCTCGTATCCCTCGTTCACCGCTTTCGATGTCTACCGCCGGGTCCACATGGCCCACCACAAGGACGAGATGGGCCCCGAGGAGCCGGACTACATGCTCTACGCGCCGTACCCGGTGCCGCCCGACTCGTTCCGGCGCAAGCTCACCCGCGACGCCTTCTTCATCTCCGGCTACAAGAACCTGAAGGGCCTGGCCCGAGCCCTGGCCAAGCCCGGCCCGTCGCGGAAGGTGGCGTCGTCCATCCTGGGCACGCAAGTGGCCGTGGCCGCCGTGCTCACCCTGCTCTTCCACCGCTGGTGGCTGTACCCGGTGCTGTGGCTGGCTCCCTGGATGAGCGTGTGGAAGGTCATCAACCGCCTGCGGGCCATCGCCGAGCACGGCGGCATGACCCGGTCGCCCGACCGCCGGCTCACCACCCACCACGTGCGCCAGACGTGGCTGGCCCGGTTCTGGATGGTGCCCTACAACACGGGCTGGCACCTGGCCCACCACGTCGACATCGGCATTCCCTTCCGCAAGCTGCCGCAGCTGCACGAGGAGCTGGTGCAATCGGGCTGGATCGTCCCCGATCTGGAGTACCCCAACTACCGGGCCCTGTGGCGGGCGCTGGCGTCGGGCGAGCGGCGGGAGCGGGCACCGGCGGCCTGAGGGGATACCGGCCACTCGGCGGTACGATGCCCCGGTGGCCACGCTTGCCGACCTGGCGCGCGAAGCGCACGACTGCACGCGTTGCCCGCTCGCCGCGGGCCGCACGCAGGTCGTGTTCGGCGTGGGCGACCTCGATGCCGACCTCATGTTCGTGGGCGAGGGCCCGGGCAGGGAGGAGGACCTGAAGGGCGAACCCTTCGTGGGCCGCTCCGGCCAGCTGCTCGACCGCCTCATGGTCGAGGAGATGGGCCTGACCCGGGACCGCTGCTACATCGCCAACGTGGTGAAGTGCCGCCCGCCCGGCAACCGCGACCCGCTGCCCGAGGAGATCGCCGCCTGCCGGCCCTACCTGGAGCAGCAGGTGGCCCTCATCGACCCCAAGGTCATCGTCCCCCTCGGCAACTTCGCCACCAAGTTCCTGCTCGACACCACCGAGGGCATCACCCGCCTGCGAGGCCGGGTGCACCCGTACGGCAACCGGGTGATCGTCCCCACGTACCACCCGGCTGCCGCCCTGCGCGGTGGGGGCGAGGTGCTGGCCAAGATGCGAGCCGACTTCGTGCGGGCCAAGGAGCAGTTGCGGATGGTCGCAGCGTGACTGGCAGCCTCCGGTTCCACACCAAGGCGGCCGACGACACCCGCGAGCTGGCGGGCGCCCTGGCCTCTCTGGCCAAGCCCAGCGACCTGTTGCTGCTGGCCGGCGACCTGGGGAGCGGCAAGACGACGTTCGCCCAGGGGTTCGGTGCCGCCCTGGGTGTGGGCGAGCCCATCGTGAGCCCTACCTTCACGTTGGTGCGCACGTACGAAGGCCGGCTCCCGTTCGTCCACGGCGACGTGTACCGGCTCGACCACCTGCAGGAGGTCATCGACCTCGGCCTGCCCGAGTTGCTGGACGAGGGCGGGGTGGCGCTCATCGAGTGGGGCGACGTGGCCGCGCCCGGCCTGCCCGCCGACTTCCTCGAAGTGCGCCTCGAGTTCGGTGAGGGCGACGACGAGCGGGTGCTGTCCATGCGGGTCGTGGGCCCGGCGTGGGCGGCCCGCCAGGCGGCCATCGCCGCCGCACTGGGAAGGTGGGCGGCGGCGTGATCATCCTGGCCATCGAGACGGCCACCCCGCAGGTGGGCTGCGCGCTGGGCGGCGTGGAAGGGGTTCTGGCGTCGTTCCACTGCGCCAAGGGCCGGCGCCACGCGGAGACGCTCACGCCCGCCATCCAGTTCGTCACCAAGCAGGCCCACGTCGAGCTGCGCGAGGTCAGCGTGGTGGCGGTCGACATCGGCCCCGGCCTGTTCACCGGCCTGCGGGTGGGCGTGGCCACGGCCAAGGCCATCGCCCAGGCCCTTCGGGTGCCCATGATCGGCCTCGCCAGCCTCGACCTCCTGGCCTTCCCCCTGCGCCACAGCGACCGGCTCATCGTCCCCGTCATCGATGCCCGCAAGGGTGAGGTGTTCACTGCTTCCTACCGCCAGGTGCCGGGCGGGCTGCAGCGGCTCACGCCCTACCGGCTCATGCGGCCCGAGGACCTGGCGTCGGACCTGCAGGCCCGGGCCGAGGACGCGCTGGTGGTGGGCGACGGCGCCCTCCGCTACGCCGACCTGTTCCAGGACGCGGGCCGCCTCGAGCTCGGTGGCGTGGGCTTCGCCTACCCGTCGGCCGCGTCGCTCGCCGAGCTGGCCCACCCCCGCGCCATCCGCGAGGAGTTCGTCCAGTCGTGGGAGCTGGAGCCCATGTACCTGCGCAAGTCCGACGCCGAGATCAACTGGGAGCGCAGCCGCAGCGCCTAGCGCCGCCGCCCGCACGACATGGCCGTCCGACTTCCCCACGCCGAACACCATGCCCAGGCCCAGGCCCCCGAGGTCCACCTGGTGCCCATGCGCCGCCGCCACCTGCGCGGCGTGCTGCGCATCGAGGCCGAGGTGTACCCGCGGCCGTGGTCGCTCAGCCTGTTCCTGTCCGAGCTGGCGCTGCGTTCCACCCGCGCCTACACGGTGGCTCGGGTCGACGGTGTGGTCGTCGGCTACTGCGGCCTGATGCTCACGGGACCGGACGCCCACGTCACCACCATCGCCGTCGACCCCGACTGGCACCGCAGCGGCATCGGGTCGAGACTGCTGCTGCACATGGCCCGGCAGGCGGTGGCCCGGGGTGCGGCCCACCTCACCCTGGAGGTCAGGGTGAGCAATCGGCCGGCGCAGGAGCTGTACCGCAAGTTCGGCTTCCGGCCCGCTGGCATCAGGAAGAACTACTACGTGGAGACCAATGAGGATGCGCTGGTGATGTGGGCCGACGACATCGACCAACCGGCGTACGCGGCGCGGCTGGCCGCCATCGAGTCGGCCGTGCCGGGCACGACCGTGGTGGAGGAGTTGGCGCCGTGAACCCGAGTTCCACCCCGTCGCGCATCCTGGGCATCGAGACGTCCTGCGATGAGACGGCCGCGGCCGTGGTGGCCAACGGCACCGACGTGCTGTCGTCGGTGGTCAGCAGCCAGGTCGACCTGCACGCTCGCTTTGGCGGCGTCGTGCCCGAGCTGGCCAGCCGGGCCCACGTCGAGCTGCTCGTGCCCGTGGTGGCCGAGGCCCTGGTGGAGGCCGGGCTCGACGGCGAGGGCATCGACGCGGTGGCCGCCACCATCGGCCCCGGCCTGGTGGGTGCACTGCTCGTCGGCGTGAGCGCGGCCAAGGCCACCGCCCTGGTGTGGGACGTGCCCTTCGTGGGGGTGAACCACCTGGAGGCCCACCTCTACGCCTCGTTCCTGGAGGAACCGCAGCTGGAGCTTCCCTTGCTGGTGCTCCTGGTGTCGGGCGCCCACACCATGCTCGTGCTCATGGAGGACCACGGCCGGTACCGGCTCTTGGGTTCGACCATCGACGATGCCGCCGGCGAGGCCTTCGACAAGGTGGCCCGCTTCCTGGGCCTCGGCTACCCGGGCGGGCCGGCCATCGACCGGCTGGCCATGGAGGGCGACCCCACGGCGGTGGTCTTCCCCCGCTCGATGCTCGATGACGGGTGGGACTTCTCGTTCTCCGGGCTGAAGACCTCGGTGATCACCTGGGTGCGCAAGCATCCGGAGACGCCGGTGGCCGACGTGGCCGCGTCCTTCCAGGAGGCGGTGGTCGACGTGCTCGTGACCAAGGCCCGGCGCGCCGCCCGGGAGGTGGGCGCCAAGGGCATGGTGCTCGGCGGGGGCGTGGCTGCCAACTCGTCGTTGCGGGAGCGGGTGCTGGACGCCTGCATCGAGGACGGGTTGCAGCCGTTCCTGCCCAGCCGGGCGATGTGCACCGACAACGCCGCCATGGTGGCGTCGGCTGCGTGGTGGCGGCTACGGGCGGACGGTCCCACGCCGCTCGACGTGCCGGTCAGCCCGGGGCTGGGATTGCCGCTGCTGGGCTGAGGTTCTTGGCGCCCGGTGCCCGCACCGCACCGGGCGCCACATCCCGGTTTGCCGTGCACTTCCGGGGACATGTGCTGTGTCGGCGCATGGCTGGGCCGACTGGAGCAAAGGTTCTGCCAAGCGGCTCAGGACGTGGGGCGGAACGCGCTCCAGTCGTCCCCGAGGTCGACATAGGCCGCGTACTGGTTGCCGCCCACCCGGGTGCCCGAGTAGTTAAACGACCAGTCGCCACCGGGACCGGCGAAGACGGGGTCGTCCGAAGAGGCCGTCATGTCCGGCGCCGTCCAGGTGGGCGGGCCCCCGCCGACATCGGGCGGTAGGGCGACGCCGACGATGCCGCCGTCCAGCCGTTGGTGGTGCATGGCCCCTCCCGTCGCCGCCAGGCCGACGGACACGGCGGTGCCCGCGTCACCCGGCTGGGCGACGGTGAGGTCGTGGGTGGCCATCCCGAAGGTGACGGATGCCGAGAGCCCCGGTGATTGGGGCCCCCACAACTCACCGAGCTCAAAGGTGCCGTTGGCGAGGAACACCACGGCATCGAGCGCCTGCCCCGGCAACAGCTTCCCGAACACGGGCACGATGATCTGTTGGAGCCCACCCGAGCCGCTCTCCAGAAGGGGGCGGTGAACCTCGGCGCCGCCGGCGGTGGCGTCCAGCCCCACCGGGCCGAAGTTCAACACGTGCGCCTCGGACGTGACCTCGTGGTGCCCACCGCCGCCGATCGAGGTGATCGTTGCCTGCACGGTGGCGTTCGGACCGGTCGATCGCACCAGCCCGTAGATCACGAAGCTGTAGCCCACGGTGGCGTCCTCCGGGCCATGCGCTCGGATGTGCACGAACCGGGCGTCGAAAAAGGTTGGCGGCAGCCCATCGTCGGCTCGGGCGGCAGGAACCGCGCTCGCGGCCAGCACAGCAACTCCCAGACATGCCCGCCCCCAGCGTCGCATTTGGGGGACATTCGACGAGCCGGTTGCACACACCTGCTCGGGCGTCCTATCGTTAGCACTCGACAGGTACGAGTGCTAATTCTCAGTCCACACGGAGGGCGTTGACCCATGAACCTGCAACCGCTCGAGGATCGGATCGTCGTCCGCCCCAGCGAGTCCGAGGAGACCACCGCTTCCGGCCTGGTCATCCCCGACACCGCCAAGGAGAAGCCCCAGCAGGGTGAAGTGCTGGCTGTGGGCCCGGGTCGCCGAGCCGACAACACCGGCGACATCATCCCGCTGGACGTGAAGGTGGGCGACACCGTCGTCTACTCGAAGTACGGCGGCACCGAGATCACCATCAGTGGTGAGGACCTCCTCATCCTCAACGGCCGCGATGTGCTGGCCAAGGTGGACAAGTAATGGCCAAGCAACTTCGCTTTGACGAGCAGGCCCGTCGTGGCCTCGAGGCGGGCGTGAACAAGCTCGCCGATGCCGTGAAGGTCACCCTCGGGCCCAAGGGCCGCAACGTGGTGATCGACAAGAAGTTCGGCGCTCCCACCATCACCAACGACGGCGTCACCATCGCCCGCGAGGTGGAGCTGGAGGACCCCTTCGAGAACATGGGGGCCCAGTTGGTGAAGGAGGTCGCCACCAAGACCAACGACGTGGCCGGCGATGGCACCACCACCGCCACCGTGCTGGCCCAGGCGCTGGTGCGCGAGGGCCTGCGCAACGTGGCCGCCGGGGCCAACCCGATGGCCCTGAAGCGGGGCATCGACAAGGCCGTCGAGGCCGTGGTCGGCGCCATCAAGGCCATCGCCAAGGAGGTCGACGACAAGAGCGAGATCGCCCAGGTCGCCAGCATCTCCGCGGCCGACGCCGGGATCGGCGAGGTCATCGCCGACGCCATGGACAAGGTGGGCAAGGACGGCGTCATCACCGTCGAGGAGTCGAACACCTTCGGCCTGGAGCTGGACTTCACCGAGGGCATGCAGTTCGACAAGGGCTACCTCTCGCCGTACTTCGTCTCCGACCCGGAGCGCCAGGAGGCCACCCTCGAGGACCCGCTGATCCTCATCGCCAACCAGAAGATCAGCGCCGTGCACGACCTCATTCCCGTGCTGGAGAAGGTCATGCAGGCGGGCAAGCCGTTACTGATCATCGCCGAGGACGTGGAGGGCGAGGCCCTGGCCACGCTGGTGGTCAACAAGATCCGGGGCACGTTCAGCTCGGTGGCCGTCAAGGCGCCCGGGTTCGGCGAGCGGCGCAAGGCCATGCTCCAGGACATCGCCGTTCTCACCGGCGGGCAGGTCATCGCCGAAGAGGTCGGCCTCAAGCTGGAGAACACCACGCTGGACCTGTTGGGCAAGGCCCGCAAGGTCGTCGTCACCAAGGACGACACCACCATCGTGGATGGTGGCGGCAGCCCCGACGAGGTCAAGGCCCGGATCGCCCAGATCAAGCGGGAGATCGACGAGTCGGACTCCGACTGGGACAAGGAGAAGCTCCAGGAGCGCTTGGCCAAGCTGGCCGGTGGCGTGGCCGTCATCCGTGTCGGCGCCGCCACCGAGGTCGAGCTCAAGGAGAAGAAGCACCGTATCGAGGACGCGGTGTCGGCCACCAAGGCGGCCATCGAAGAGGGCATCGTCCCCGGCGGGGGCACCACCCTGGTCCGGGCCCGTCCGGCCGTCGACGAGCTCATCGCCAAGCTGACGGGGGACGAGGCCACTGGTGCCAACATCGTCCGTCGGGCGCTGGAGGAGCCGTTGAAGTGGATCGCCATCAACGCCGGCCTCGAGGGCTCGATCATGGTCCAGGGGGTGGAGCGGGAGACCGGCAACGTCGGCCTCAACGCCGCCACCGGTCAGTTCGAGGACCTGCTCAAGGCGGGCGTCATCGATCCGGCCAAGGTCACCCGCTCGGCCCTCCAGAACGCGGCGTCCATCGCCGCCCTGCTGCTCACCACCGAGGCCATCGTGGCCGACAAGCCCGAGAAGTCCAACGCCGGTGCCGCTGCTGCCGCCGCGGGCATGGGCGGGATGGGTGGCATGGGCGGCATGGGGATGATGTAGCTGCTGTGAGCACCAATGAGGCGGGGGCGCCCTCGGCGAGCGAGGAGCGCCCCCCGTCTGATGCAGAGAAGTTGCTCGCCGCCTGGATGTCGTGGGAACGGGGCGATGTCACGCCCGGGCAGACGCTGGCCGACCTGAAGCGGGGCGGCCTGCGAGAGCTGCTGGAGTCGACCCTCCAGGCCCAGCACGAGCTCTTCGGCACCCCCGACTGATCCTTCTCGTAACGCTCACGAGCACATAGCCGGCGCCAG
>DASRGI010000192.1:0-31730 GCA_035651095.1 Acidimicrobiales bacterium
TAGGCCTGGGTGGCGCCCCGGAGCTGCGTCAGGTTGTCGGCGTGGTCGTAGGCGAAGGCGGTGGTGCCGTTCACCGTGGAGAGCTGCTCCAAGGCGTTGTAGCCGTAGGACTCGCTGGGCTGGGACAGGCCCGTGCCCGACTGCGAGGCCATCTGGCCGGCGCCGTCGCGGGTGTAGGTGAGCGAGGCCAGCGTGGTGGACCCGGGGCCGGTGAGGGTGGAGCCCGTCATGGCGTCGGTGCGGTCGACGGACGACGCCACCGACGTGCCGTTGGGGAATGTGGTGCCCACCAGGTTGGAGTCGGCGTCGTAGGTGAACGACGTGGTGCGAGAGGACCAATCGGTGAGGGAGGCCAGCCGGCCGGCGTCGTCGTAACTGCGAGTCACGTTCTGGGTGCCGCCCGGGTAGGCGAGGCCGGTGGGCCGGTTGGCGATGTCGTACGTGTAGCCCAGCGACGAGCTGGCGCCGTTGGTCGACGTCGTGAGCCGGCCGAGCGAGTCGTACGCCCACACGGACGTCCCCGTCCCGTCGGTCATCGTCGTGCGCCGCCCGTCGGCGTCGTACTGCAAACCGGAGACGTTGGGCGTGGTGCCGTCCGAGTAGGTGACGCTCGTGAGCTGGTTGGCGGCGTCGTAGGTGCGGGTGGTGCAGCCTGACACCGGGGCCGAGCAGCTGCCACCGGGGTCCTTCTTGGTGACCAGGTTGCCGGCGGGGTCGTAGCCGTAGGCCGTGACCCGCAGGAGTGGGTCGGTGACCGAGGTGACCCGCCCGAGGGCGTCGTACGCGTACGTGGTGGCCTGGTTGGCCCCGTCGTACTGGTTGTGGAGCGACCCGTCGGCCCAGTAGTCGTTGCGCAGCGTGGTCGTGTCCGGCCGGGTGACGGTCAGCAGTTGCCCGGCGGCGTCGTACGTATAGGACGTGCCGTTGCCGTTGGCGTCGACCGACGAGTCCAGGTTGCCGTTGGCGTCATAGTGCTGCGTCGCCTGATGGAGCAGCGGCGTGGCCGACGACCACAACGGGTCCTTGGTGGAGGTCACCCGCCCATACAGGTCGTGGCCGATGGTTGTCGTGTAGTCGGACGGGTTGGCGCCGCTCAGGTTGCCCTTGGGGGCGACCGTCGAGGTGAGCCAGCCGCGGGCCGTGTCGTAGGCGTATGTCGTCTTGTTGCCCGACGCGTTCTCGGGAGTGGGCGGCGCCGTGGTCGACACCGGATCGCCATACGCGTCGTACCGGTAGGTCCACGTCTTGCCCACCGGATCGACGATCGAGGTGACGTCCCCGGCATAGACGGGCGTGGTGCCGCCGTAGTTGTACGTGGTGGTCTGGTTGGCCAGCACGGTGACCCCGTCGGCCGCCAGTAGCGGCGTCGATCGGGACAGCACGTTGCCCGCCGTGTCGTAGGAGACCGTCGTGGTCACACCGGCCGGATCCGTGACCGACGTGGGTTCATTGAAGGCGTTGTACGTCGTCTTCGTCACCCGCCCCAGCAGGTCGACGCTCGCCCCGACGTTGCCGCTGGCATCGACGTACATGGTCGAGACCCCGCCGTTGGGATCGACCACCTCGGTAGGCGACCCCGTGGCGGGGTCGTAGCCGAACGTCCACGTGGCCGCCTGCGGCGTGCCGTAACCCTTGGTGACCGACGCCAGCAGGCCAGACGAGTACGTGTCGAGCACCACGTTGCCCTGCGGATCGGAGATCTTGGTCGACCCCGGCACCGTCGTGTAGTCGAAGGTGGTGACCCGGCCCAGCGGGTCGGACTGCCAGTCCACCCAACCCGACGCGTTGTAGTGGTTGGTGACCACCGGGGTGGGCGTGGTGGTGGTATCGCCGTAGAACTTCGGGGATCGCATGGTCAGCATGCGATGCGACGCGTCGTAGGTGAACACCCAGTGGCCGCCGCCCACGTCGATGACGTCGGTGAGGTTGCCCGAGCCGTCGTACGCGTAGGTAAGCGAGCGCCCGGCCGAATCCGCCGCCGAGGTGACGTGTGCGCCCGTGAAGGTGAGCGTGAGCGTGCGCCCGGCCGGGTCGGTGATGACCTGGGTCGACGACGTCGGGTAGGTCACGGCGGTCAGGTAGCCGTTGCGATCGGACAGCCCGGTCAGCCGCCCCGTCGAGTCGAACGTGATGGTTTCGGCCGCCTTGCGAACGAACGTCCAGCTGCCGTCGCCGTTGTGGGTCAGCGTGGCGATGGTGCGCTTCACGTGGGGCACCCACACCGACCCGGACAGGTCGAAGGCGACCTGGCTCCCGTCCTCCTGGTGGATCACCGTCTGGGTGGGCCCGGCCGCCAGCGAGACGCCATAGGAGTTGGACCAGCCGAAGCCGAACGGCGAGTCCACCGCCGAGAAGGCGGGATCGGAGTTGTAGGTCCGAGCCAGACCAATGGCCTTGCCCCGTCCGGGGATCGAGAGGTCTCCGAACGTGTGGAAGAAGTTCCCCCACTGCGCGTTGACCGGGTAGTACGTCACGTCGGAGAGGTTCTGGTTCATCCAGTTCGCAAGGCACTGGAGGCAGAAGTTGCTCCCCGTCGGTGTCTCGGTGACGCTGGTCGGCCCGCCCGTGGGGCCGGGTATGACCCGGCGGAACCGCATGGCGCCGTCGTCGTCCACCCACAGGCTCGTTCCGTCCGACGCCAGCGACGGGATCTTGCGGAACCACGCGCTCGGGCCCAGGCCGTCGGCGTAGCCGATGGCCTGGCTCCCGCCCACGCGACCGGCCACGGCGACCGAGGCCCCCGTCGCCTTGTCGTACCGCACCACTGCGGTGGGCTGCTGGTAGCCGGTCGTGGCGTACAGGTAGCTGCCGGCCGACGTGACGCCCCACAGCTCGTACGTGTTGGTAGCCAGTGTCGTCTGGGCAGCCGTGGTGGGGTCCACCTTGAGGATGCTGTAGGTCCCACCGGCCGTCGAGGTCAGCCACAGGTTGCTGGCGTCGCTGGTGATGCCGCGGTAGTTCAGGTCGACCGCCTGGGGGATGAGGACCGACATGGTGCCCGTCACCGGGTCGACCTTTTCGAGGGCGGCCACGTTGTTGCCACAGCAGTTGGCGTCCTGGTTGAGGGCCACGTACAGCCAGTTGCCGGGGCCGTAGGTGACCTTGGACAGGTCGTTGGCCGAATAGATCGTCGAGGTCGCCCCGTTCACGAGCGACGTCCGGCGCAAGTAGCCGATCTGCGAACCGGGGCCGTCACCGAGCGTGTACAGGTACGTGCCATCGGTGGTGAGGTCCGTCATGTGCATGAAGCGGGCCGACGCGCCGGTCGGTGCGTCCACGTAGGCAGCCTCGGTGGACGACCCCGCCAGCACCGTCACCGCCCCGGTGGCCAGGTCGACCCGGCGGATGGTGCGGAAGTCGGCCACGTAGGCAGCACCACCGATGACGACCGTCCCCCGGAGGGCGTCGAAGTGAGCAGCGGTGCCCGTGCCGTTGGTCCCGCCACCGGTGCCCGCACCCGCGTACGTGCTCACCAGCCCGGTCCCCACGGTGACGGTCGTGGTGTTGTTGGGTGACTGGGCGCCGGGCAATGGCGTACCGGCCACGATCTTGCGCAGCCGGTGATTGCCCGAGTCGGCCACCCACACGTTGGTGCCGTCGGTGAAGAGACCTTGGATGGTCGAGAACCAGGCGTCCGTACCAGTGGCGTTGACGTAGCCGGAACCCGAGGTACCCGCGATGTTGGCGACGGTACCGTCCGCCTTGGCGAAGCGGCGCACATAGGTGCCGGCGCTCGCGTACACGTAGTCCCGACTGGACGCGACGGCGGCGTTGATGGCCAGCACCCCGGCGGCCACCGTCGTTTGCGTCCCCGTGGTCGGGTCCACCTTGACGAGGTCGTAGGAGGACGGCACTCCCTTGGCCACCCACAGGGTCGTGGCATCGGCAGCAATGCCGTACAGGGTGAGGCCGGTGGTGCGGGCGACCACGTCGGTCTTGGCCCCCGTCATGGGGTCGACCTTGTAGATGGCACCAGTGGCCGACGAGCAGCAGCCCGACTCCGCGCTGGCCACCACGAACAGCATGCCGCCCGGGCCCACCGTCAGGTGGGTGAGGTCGTAGTCCGTGTAGACGGTGGAGGTGGCGCCCGTGGCGATCGACGTGCGGCGCACTACTGAGGTCTGGCCCGCCCCCGATGACACCGTGTAGACGAACGTGCCATCGCTGGCCACATCGGTGATCTGGTAAAAGCGCACCGCGGCCGGGTTCTGGGAGTCCGCGTACGCGCCGCTTCCCAGGGCACCGGCCAGCGTGGTGACAGTGCCGCTCGACAGGTCGACGCGCCGGATGGCGGTGCCCGAGGACGTGTAGGCGACCGTGCCCAGCACGACCGTGCCCTTCAATACCGAGAAGGACGCTGCCGTGCCCGAGCCGTCGGTGTCGGTCGATCCACCCGAGCCCGCGAACGTCGACACCGCGCCGGGCGAGATGGCCAGGGGCGCCGTGGCCCCCGCAGGCGTGCCCGACGGTGCCGTGCCGGCCACGATCTTGCGGAGCCGGTGATTGCCCGAGTCGGCCACCCACACGTTGGAGCCGTCCGCCATCAGACCAGTGACCGACGACAGCCAGGCCTCGGCCCCGGTGCCGTCCCCGTAGCCGGCCAGGCCGGAGCCGGCCACGCCGGCCAAGGACCCATCCGCTTTGGCGTGGCGGCGCACGGTGGTTCCGTCGCTGTCGTAGAGGTAGTCGCGGCTGGACGACAAGGCCGTCGCGCCCACGCCGGTCGTGGCCACCACGGTGTAGGCGCCGCCGGCGAAGGGCTCGCGCACGATGCGGTTCACACCCGCGGCGGTGTCCACGGCGAAGACGTAGGTGCCGTCGGACGTCAGCGTCGAGACCGGGCCGCCCGCCGTGAACAGCGTCGAGGCGGTGCCGTTGATGCGGTCGAGGGCAACGACGGTCGAGCCCGACGAGACGTACACCGTGCCGTTGGCGAACGTCAGGTGGCCGCCGCCAGAGGAGGTCGTGAGGGTCGACGTGGCGCCGGTGGCGATCGACACGCGGCGGATACCGCACGACGTGTCCGACACGTAGAGGTAGAAGGTGTCGCTGGCCACGTCGGCCACCGTGCCGAACCGAGCGGCCGTGCCCGTCGTGGAGTCCACACAGCCGGTAAGGGTCGGGTCGCCGGCCAGGCGCGTGACCGCGCCCGAGACGGTGTCGACCTTGCGCACCGAGCCCACCGTGCCCACGTAGGCGCTGGTGCCCACCACCACGGTGCCGCCCATGTTCTGGAACGACGCGGCAGTGCCCGTGCCGTCGGTGGTGGCGTTGGTGCCGTTGCCCGCGAACGTGGTCACCGCCCCGGGCGAGACGGCGAGGGGCGCGGTGTTGCCGGCCGGCTGGGCATTGGTGAGGGCAGTGCCGTTGACGGCTTTGCGCAGCTTGTTGTTGGTGCTGTCGGCCAGCCACAGGGCGGTGCCGTCGGCAGCCATCCCGGTGACCCCGGCGAACCAGGCCTCGGTGCCGGTGCCGTCGGCGTTGCCGGCCGACCCTGATCCGGCGATGTTGGTCCAGGTGCCATCGGCCGGGTTGTACGCCCGCACCACCTTGGCGCCCACGGCCGCGTCGTACACGTAGCCCGAGTAGCCGACGAGAGCGCCGAGGCCGAGGTCGGCCGACGCCCCGGCCAGGGTCGTCACCGCCGCCGAGGAGATGACGATCTTCTGGATCTGGTGGGTGGTGCCCGTGTCCTCGGCCACGTAGAGGGCGCTGGGCGCGGGGCTGGCCGTGTGCACGTCGGGGGTGATGGCGGCCGCGGTGATGCCGGTGGCCAGCGTCACCCACTTGGTCGCGGTGATGGTCCCCGACGTGGTCACCTTCCACACGGCGTTGGCGGCGGTGACGTAGAGGGTGGTGCCCACGATGGTGAGGTAGTTGGCGCCGGCGACGCCGGTGCTGAGCGTGGAGGTGGCACCCGTGGAGATCACCGTCTTGCGGATGGCGCTCGAGCAGTCGCCCACCGAGTAGACGTTGGTGCCGTCGGTGGCGATGGCCTTGATGGCCCCGAAGCTGGACGTGGCCCCCGTGCTTCCGTTGGCGCACGACCCCGCCGCGCCGCCGGCCACGGCCGCCACCGCCCCCGACGACAGGGTGACCTTCTTGACGAACCCGCCCGTGCCCGCGGCGCCGGGGACGGCCACGTAGGCGGTGGTCGTGTTGCCCGGCTGGATGGCCACGGCGGCGGTGTTGACCCCCACCGCCGCCGGCGAGGTCACCGCCGCGTTGTTGATGGTGGGGTTGGCGGCCGCTGCTGCCGGAGTGGGCGTGGCCACGGTGGCGGCCACGCCCGCAGCGGCGCCCCCACCCAGGGCCAACAGGCCAGGCACCAGCGGCCGGCCAGGACGGGACCGGGGCGGGCGGGGCGGCTCGGAGCCACCACGGGCCGCACGCACATGGCGGGCAACGTTGGCGGCCGAGGACTGGACGGCCGCCAGCGTCTGTCCCACCCGGTGTGCGAGCGCGCCGGCACCACTGGTTGCCGCGGCAAGGGCGGCCCCGGCCTCGTGCCCGCTCCGGCCGGCAACCGCACCAAGCCCGTGGACAAGCGCCCGTTCCGGGTGGGGCACGGGCCAGCCCCGGCCCGCCGCGGGCGTCGAGGCCGATGAGAGTGGCATGAGGGAGAGCACCACGCCGATGGCTGCGACCAGCGCCAGCGCTCGCCTCCGCGCCGGCGTCCAATGGCCCCAGGGCCGCGCGTCGTCGTACTGCAAGGTCATGGTGTTCACTCCGCCTCCCGTAGGCCGTCGGGTGTAAGTGGTACGGCGTTTGCGTACGCACGTACATGGCCACACCGAGCCATTTGCGGTAGTACGCCTGGCGGTGACGGGAACCCCCCGATCCCCGCCGAAGGGACTAGACACCCCTTCCGGGACAGAGGGGACCAGTCCCCCGAGCGGCTACCTGTTGAGCAGGCCCGCCACCACGTTGATGGCCAGCGCCACCACGACGGCGCCAAAGAGGTACGAGAGCAGCGCGTGGCGGGTGGCGGTCCGGCGGATGGACTTGGTGGTGAGGTTGGTGTCCGACACCTGGAACGTCATGCCGATGGTGAGGGCGAGGTAGGCGAAGTCGCGGTAATCGGGATCGCCGTCCTCGTTGAAGTCCACGCCGCCGCCCTCGGCGTAGTAGAGCCGGGCGTAGCGCAGCATGAACACGGAGTGGACGACGGCCCACGAGGCCACGACCCCGAAGACGGCCACGGCGGTGATGGCGGCCTCGGTGACGCCCCTGGAAGACGCGGCCTTGAGGAGGGTGCCACCGCCGGCCACCAGGCTGGCCACGGCTGCGGAGACGACGACGAGGTCGGCCGCGAGGCGGGAGTTGTCCTCCCGGGTCGCCAGCCGAGCCGTGTCCCGGCTGTCGCGCTCCCAAACGATCAGGAAGATCCACGCGACGATGGTGGCGGCGGCCACGCTCCAGCCGAGCATGACGGCGACCTGCCAGGGCATGAAGGCCATGGCCACGGCGAAGGTGACGACACCGCAGCCAAAGCCGACGAGCACACGCGTGCGGGCGACGGGCGGCTCCTTCACGATGTTCTTCTGGCCATCGCCCACGAGGCCTCCTCACGCCGTGGTCAAGACACGCGAGCTTGGCAGCCCCAGGCCCCGAACCGGGCGACCAGCGCCTCCACGCGCTCGACGAACGCGGCCCGGTGCCGGGGGACGAGCTCCTGGCACGTCGCCGGTGTGCGCGAGTCGGTGACGCAGTCGACGACAGCGTGCCGTCGAGGTGGTCGACCTCGTGCCCTCGTGCTGGAACGTGCCCGCCGTTCCACCACAGGGTCGATCACGGTGAGCGGGATGCGCGGCTCGTACGGGTACCCCGGGTTGTCGCCCACGTCTCGGGCCGGCACAGTTCCGGTGGCCGGCGCAGCACCGGATGGCCGATGCGCACGATCTCCCGCACGGTCACGACACCACCTCCCCATCCCGCACGACGGCACGGCACAGATCTCGCCCCAACCAGTACACGAGCTCGCCCGGCGTGGCCACGTCCCACACCACCAGGTCGGCTCGGGCGCCGACCGCCAACCTCCCCACCTCGCCCGCCAGGCCCAGCGCTTGCGCCGCATGAGTCGACGCGCCGGCCAACGCCTCGGCCGGTGTGAGCCCGAACAGCCGGCACGCCAGGTGCATGGCCAGGGGGAGCGACAGCAGCGGGGACGTGCCCGGGTTGGCGTCCGTGGCCACGGCCATGGGCACACCCGCGGCGCGCAGGGCCGCCACCGGAGGGCGCCGCGTCTCACCGAGCACGTAGGCGGCGCCGGGCAGCAGCACGGCCACAGTCCCCGACCCGGCCAGGGCGGCCACGCCTTCGTCGCTGGCGTGTTCGAGATGATCGACCGACAGGGCGCCGAACCTGGCCGCCAAGGCGGCACCACCCGAGTCCGACAGCTGGTCGGCGTGGAGCTTCACGGGCAGGCCGGCGACCCGGGCCGCAGCCAACACCGCCGCCGCCTGCTCGGGACCGAAGGCCACCCGATCACAAAAGACGTCGACGGCGTCGGCCAACCCGGACGCGGCCACGGCCGGGAGCATGGTGCCGACCACGAAGCCGATGTAGTCGTCGGCCCGTCCCGCCCATTCCTCGGGCACCGTGTGCGCACCCAGGAACGTGGTCACCACACGCATCCCGGTCGACTGGCCCAGCTGCCGTGCCACCCGCAGCATGCGCAGCTCGGTGTCGACGTCGAGCCCGTACCCGGACTTGATCTCCACCGTGGTCACACCGCTCTTCGCCAGCACCGCCAATCGCTCGGTGGCCGATGCCAGGAGCGACTCCTCGCTGGCTGCCCGGGTAGCGCGAACGGTGGCCATGATCCCGCCGCCCCCACGCGCCAGCTCCTCGTAGCTCACGCCCGAGAGCCGCCGTTCGTACTCGCCGGCTCGGTCGCCACCGAACACCAGGTGGGTGTGGCAGTCGACCAACCCGGGCGTGACCAAGCGGCCGCCGGCGTCGAACACCTCCGCAGCAGTGGACTCGGCGTCGGGCAACGCACGGCGCAGACCGACCCATGCCACCCGGCCCTCCTCGATGGCGACAGCACTGTCGTCGTCCACGCCGGGAACGCCCGCCAGGCGGGCGCCGGTGACGAGAAGGTCCCAGCTCACGGCCGCACCAGCGACCCGATGGACGCGGCCAGGGCCGCGGGGGTGTCGACGGTGACGTGGCGACCGCCGGCGACGATGCGGCGACCCCCGACCACCACGTCGGTGACGTCGGCCGCAGAGGTGGCAAACACCACGTGGTCGGCGGCGGAGGCGGCGCCGAAGCCCGCCATCCGGACGCTGTCCAGCGACACGGCGATGAAGTCCGCCGGCTCCCCCACCGCCAGCCGGTTCCCACCCGCGGCCGCATTGAGCAACGCCGCAGGGACGTGCACGCCCCGCCGGCCCGACACCAGGCGCTCGTCCAGTTCGACGGCCCGCGCCTCTTCGAACAGGTCGATGACCGCGTGGCTGTCCGATCCCAACGCCAGCGTGCAGCCCGCGTCTCGCAGCGCCGCGGCGGGACCGACGCCGTCCGCCAGGTCGCGCTCCGTCGTGGGGCACAGGCATGCAGTCACGCCGGCGTCGCCCAGCAAAGCCATGTCGCCGGCCGTCACGTGGGTGGCGTGCACGACCGTGGTTCGCGGCCCCAACAGACCGGCGCCGGCCACCAACTCGGTGGGCGTGCGACCCGTGGCAGCCAGGCACGCGCCGTTCTCGGCCTGCTGCTCGGACAGGTGCAGGTGCATGGGCGCGCCCCGCTGCTCGGCCCACGCGCCGACCACACGCATGGACACGGCGTCCACGGCGCGCACGCTGTGCACGGCCGCGCCCACGGACACGTCGGGATAGCGGGCCGCCAACGCCGACGCTCGCGCTGCCCACGCGTGCACATCGCCGTCCGAGAACCGTCGCTGCACGGGTGAGAGCGGCTCCTCGCCGAAGCCCGCTCGCAGGTAGCACGTGTCGAGAAGGACCAGCCGCAGCCCCACGGCTCGGGCAGCCTCGACGACGGCGTCGTCCATGCCACGGGGCTGGTGCAGGTAGTGGAACTCGTGGACGGTGGTGATCCCGGTCTCGGCCATCTCGGCGAAACAGGCGGTGGCGAGCGAGAGATAGGACTCGGGGTCCAAGCGCGACGCCAGCGCGTACATCCCGTCCCGCCACGCCCAGAAGTCGCCGCCGCCGGCTCGCCCCCGCAGGGCCCGGTGGAAGGCGTGCGAGTGAGCGTTCACCAGGCCGGGCATGGCCAACCCCGGCAGCACGACCGCCCCGGCGGGCGGCCCGCCGGCACCGGGCCGCAGCCCAGCGATCACGCCGCCATCCACCTCGAGCACCACGCCAGGCACCGCGGCCGGCTCGTCACCACCCAGCCAGGCCCACGGGGCGTACCAGATGGTCGCCCCGGTCGCTCCGGTCGCCGCCGTCACGGCATCGGGATGCGCACGCCGCGCTCGGTCGCCACCCAGCGGGCGTCCTCGTACCCGGCGTCCACATGGCGCATGACACCGGTACCGGGATCGTTGGACAGCACCCGCGCCAGCTTCTGCGCGGCCAGGTCGGTCCCGTCGGCCACGGCGACGACACCGGCATGGATGGACCGGCCGATGCCCACACCTCCGCCGTGGTGGATGCTCACCCACGTCGCCCCGCTGGCCGTGTTGAGAAGGGCGTTGAGCAACGGCCAGTCGGCAATGGCATCGCTGCCGTCGGCCATGGCCTCCGTCTCCCGGTAGGGCGACGCCACCGATCCGGCGTCGAGATGGTCGCGGCCGATCACGATGGGAGCGCGCACACGGCCGGACGCCACCAGCTCGTTGAAGCGCAGGCCCATGCGGTCCCGCTCGCCGTATCCCAGCCAGCAGATGCGGGCGGGCAGGCCCTGGAACCGCACCCGCTCGCCGGCCATGCGCACCCACCGGGCCAACGGTTCGTTGTCCGGGAACTCCGCGAGCACGGCTTGGTCGGTGGCGGCGATGTCGGCCGGGTCACCGGACAAGGCGACCCACCGGAAGGGGCCCTTGCCCTCGCAGAACAAGGGCCGGATGTAGGCGGGGATGAAGCCCGGGTAGTCGAAGGCCCGGTCGAACCCCGCGTCGCGCGCCTCGGCCCGCAGGCTGTTGCCGTAGTCGAAGACCTCGGCGCCCTTGTCGAGGAAGGCGACCATGCCCGCACAGTGCTCGGCCATGCTCTGGCGCGATCGCTTCACGTACGTCTCCGGGTCCCGCTGACGGAGCTCGGCGGCCTCGTCGGCGTCGAGCCCGGTGGGCACGTACGACAGCGGGTCGTGGGCCGACGTCTGGTCGGTGACGATGTCGACGGGAACGTCGGACGCGGCCAGCCGGGGCACGATGTCGGCGGCGTTGCCGAGCAGGCCGACGGACAGCGGGCGCCCGGCGTCCCGGGCGGCCACGAGCCGGGCAACGGCATCGTCGAGGTCATCGGTGGTTTCGTCCAGGTACGCGTCGTGCAGCCGCCGCTCGATGCGGTGGGGGTCGACCTCCACGCACAGGGCCACGCCGTCGTTCATGGTGACGGCCAGCGGCTGGGCGCCCCCCATCCCACCCAGGCCGGCCGTGAGGGTGAGCGTGCCCCGCAACGACCCGCCGAACCGGCGCGACGCGATGGCGGCGAAGGTCTCGTACGTTCCCTGGAGGATGCCCTGGGTCCCGATGTAGATCCACGACCCCGCGGTCATCTGCCCGTACATGGTGAGGCCCAGGTTCTCGAGGCGGCGGAACTCGTCCCAGTCGGCCCAGTCGGGCACCAGGTTGCTGTTGGCGATGAGGACCCGCGGCGCCCACTCGTGGGTGCGGAACACGCCGACGGGCTTGCCCGACTGCACCAGCAAGGTCTCGTCCGCCCGCAACTGCTGCAGCGTGGCGACGATGGCGTCGAAGGCGGCCCAGCTCCGGGCCGCCCGCCCCGTGCCGCCGTAGACGACCAGGTCGTCGGGTCGCTCGGCCACGGCCGGGTCGAGGTTGTTCATGAGCATGCGCATGGCCGCCTCCTGGGGCCAGCCCTGGCACTGCAACGTCGTACCGCGCGGAGCCTGCACGGGGCGCGCTCCATCACTCCAACTGGCACTCCGGCTCGGGCTCATGCCAGCCCTCCTATGACTCGCTCCACGGCGTCCACCACCGCGCCACTCCACACCAGTTCCTCGGCTTCCGCCAGGTCGGGTGCCACATGCCGGTCCGGCCCCGGCCCGGGTACCCGCTCTCGCAGGGCGGCCACCGCCGCGGCCGTGCCCGGCGCCGGTGCCAGCGGCGCCCGCAGGTCGACGGCACGAGCCGCCGTCACCAACTCGACGGCCAGGATGCGCGAGAGGTTGGTGAGCACCACCCGCAGCTTGCGGGCGGCTGCCCAACCCATGGACACGTGGTCCTCCTGCATGGCCGAGGTGGGCAGCGAGTCCACACTGGCGGGGGCGGCCAGCCGCCGGTTCTCGGCCACCAGGGCGGCGGCCGTGTAGTGGGCGATCATCAGGCCCGAGTCGACACCCGGGTCGTGGGCCAGGAACGGCGGCAGGCCGTGGGAGCGGGACACGTCGAGCATGCGGTCGATGCGGCGCTCGGCCATGGCGCCCACCTCGGCGGCGGCGATGGCCAGGAAGTCGCAGGCGAAGCCGAGGGGGGCGCCGTGGAAGTTGCCATTGGACTCGACGCCACCACCGGGCAGCACCACCGGGTTGTCGATGGCCGACGCCCGCTCGCGCGCGGCGACCTCGGAGGCGAAGGTCAAGGTGTCTCGCGCCGCTCCCGCCACCTGGGGGGCGCAGCGCAGCGAGTAGGCGTCTTGCACGCGGGGGTCGTCCTCCCGGTGCGAGGCCACGATCTGCGAGCCGGCGAGCAACCGCGAGATGTTGGCCGCGCTGGCGGCCTGGCCCGGGTGCGGGCGCAGCCGTTGCAGCGCTTCGTCGAAGACCCGGTCGGTGCCGAGCAGGGCCTCGACGCTGAGCGCGGCGGTGACGTCGGCGGCGCGCAGCAGGCGCAGGGCGTCGTGGCAGGCGAGCACGAGCATGCCCAGCATGCCGTCGGTCCCGTTGATGAGCGACAGGCCCTCCTTGGCCGCCAGCGTGAGCGGTTCTCCCGGGGGCGCCACATCGCCCTCGCCGATGAGGGTGAGGGCCACGTGGGCGAGGGGGGCCAGGTCCCCGCTGCAGCCGAGGGAGCCGTGCTCCGGCACCACCGGCGTGATGCCGGCGTTGAGCAAGGCGATGAGGGCCTCGGCCACCGCCGGGCGGGCCCCGCAGTACCCCGTGGCCAGGGTGCGGGCCCGCAACAGCATCATGGCCCGCACCACCTCGCGCTCCACGGGCGGGCCCATGCCCGCGGCGTGGGAGCGCACCACCGCGTGCTGCAGGTTCGCGCGTGCCTCGGGCGGGATGTGGCGGGTGGCCAGCGCCCCGAAGCCGGTGGACACGCCGTAGACGGGGCGATCGCCGGCGGCCAGGTCCTCCACCAGGGCCCGGCTGCGCTCCATCAGCGCCCGGCCGATGTGGTCGAGCTCGACCCGTGCGTCGTGGCGGGCCACGGCCACCACATCGTCGGCGGCCACCGGCCCCGGCCCGATGGTGACCACGCGGTCATCAGTGCGTTGCACAGGCCCCATTGAGTCGGAGCGGGCGGTCCAGGGCAAGCATCCGACGTGGCGCGCCGGGCGCGGCGTAAGGCTCGACCTGAGGTTGAGACCGGCAGCCGGCCCGGCCGTGCAGGGGGCGACGCCAGGCGGCTCCCCGCCCGCCCGTCCTAGGACTGCCTGGCACGCCCACTGGCCTGCACGAACGCCCCGAAACCCCCGTGCCCGACCGGCTACCACGGGCCGGAGTCGTACGACCACGCCCGGAGGTTTTCAACAGGAGCCCCCTCGAATGTGAGACCACTCTCATGAATACGAGGAGCGACGGCAATGACGGCTGCAACCACTTCCACCACCAAGGGCCGCAGGTGGGCCACGGCCCTGCTGCTGGTCGGCGCCCTGACCCTCGGCCTTCTCGGCCTGGCCGGTGACCGGGCGGCCAACGCCGCCCTTGCCAACCTGGGACCGGTCGACCCGGCGACCCTCATCCCCGCCTGGTACACAGACGCCAACGGGACCAGCCTGCAGCCGTGCCTCGACGGTCCGCCGCTGTGCTTGAGCACCGCGGCCGACCTGCTCGATCCCAACCAGGGTGAGGCCTTCTACCAACTGGTGAACGCCGACCTGAACACCGCGGCCGGCCCCGGCTTCGTCGAATTCGCCCTCGAGGCCGCGCTGTTCGGCGGCCCCCAGGAGATGAGCGTCTTCCAACGGATCCGGATGCGGTTCAACACCCCGAACCCCGGCACCTTCACCATCACCCATCCCTTCGGCCAGCGAGTGTTCAACGTGGCCTCGGTCGGCGCCACCTTCGAGATCAACGACACCGTGGACGCCGGGTGCTTCGGCTCCGCCTTCAACACGTGCAGCGACGGCGTGGCCCCCGACTTCGACGCCGCCCTCAGCGGCCCGATGGACACCTTCCTCCAGTGGGATCCGACCGTCGCCCCCGCGGCGCCGGCCGGCTACACGGGTGACAACGCCTCGCCCCACGCCATCGTCGGCAGCCCCATCGGCCAGAACTTCGTCCGGGTCGACGGGCCCAACATCGGCGGGCCCGGCGTGAACAGCATCCAGACGAGCTTGTTCACCGTTTCCGGCAAGCGCCTGCCCGGCGTGAGCGCCGCACCCAACAGCGCGTCGTTCCCCGCAACCCACATCGGCACGCCCAGCGCGCCCACGGCCATCAAGCTGACCAATGCCGGCGCCACCCCCGTCACCTTCACGGCGTCCTTGATCGGAGCCAACGCCGCCGACTTCAGCCTCCCCGCGGGCGGCACCTGCGGGGCCAGCATCCCCGCGGGCTCCAGCTGCACCCTCAACGTCGCCTTCTCGCCCGTCGCCGGTGCCGTCGGCCCCCGGTCGGCCACGCTGAACGTGGCCCACACGTCGCTCGGTAGCCCGACGACCGTCGCCCTCGCGGGCACGGCGCTGCCTGCCATCCCGGCCACGCCGACGGCCACGCCGGCACCGGGCACGTTCATCACTCCGCAGCAGGTGACCCTGGCGGCGACGTCGCCGGGAACGATCCACTTCACCACCAACGGTTCGCCCGCCACCATCGCCAGCCCCACGGCCAGCGGCCCCATCACTCTGGGGGCGGGCACCACGACGACGATCCGGGCCGTCACCACTGACGCCCTCGGCACCGTGGGCAACGAGGCGACGTTCGTGTACACCATCGCATCCGTCAGCGGCATCGCCACCGACCGACCGTTCTTCAACATGGCGACATCGTCGAACCTGCTCGTGGTCAGCGGGACGTCGGTCAACGCGCCAGCCATCACCGTGACCCTGGACGACGCCAACCCGGGCACCCCTGCGGTCACGGTGGCGGCCACCATCGCCGGCCCGCCCTCGGGCCAGACCTGGGCAGCCGGCTTCGCCCCCGGCCAGGTGGCGGGCCTGAACGACGGCCCACTCGTGGCCACCGTGAGCGTGGGGACGGCGGTGGCCGGTACGGCCTCGCTGGTGAAGGACCTCGTCGCCCCCGCGGCACCCACCAGCAGCCTGGCCGCCGGCACCTACCAGGACGGCCAGTTCCTCACGCTGAACGACGCTGACGCCACCGCGGTCATCCGCATGACCACCAACGGGAGCCCGGCCGCGGCCGACAGCCCCACCTACACCAAGGCCACCAGCGTCAGCGTGCCGTCCACCATGACCGTCTCGGCCATCGCCGTGGACCCGGCGGGCAACGCCAGCCCGGTGTCGAACTTCGCCTACACGATCATCTTCGGGACCCGGGTGGCGCCGCTGTCCCGGGCGCTCGGCAGCGCGGTCGTGGCCCAGAGCACCTCGCCGTCGAGCATCACGCTCACCAACACCAGCCCGGCGGCCGTCACCTTCGGCTCGACCTCGATGGGCGGCACCAACGCGGCCGACTTCGGTGTCACCGGGGGGACGTGCACGCCGGGCGCCACGTTGGCCGCCAACGGCGGCAGCTGCACGGTCGACGTGGCCATGACGCCCATCGCCCCGGGCGCCCGGTCGGCCACGTTGAACGTGTTCGACTCGAGCCCTACCAGCCCGCACGCCGTCGCCCTCACCGGCACCGGCATCGCCAAGGTGTTCTCCATCTCCGCCGGGCCGGCACTGGTCGACTTCCTGAAGATCCCGACAGGCACGTCGACGGCCGAGTTCCCGGTGACCATCACCAACACCGGCAACACGGAGATCACCGTGACGGGCGCCAGCATCGGCGGGGCCAACGCCAACCAGTTCAAGCTGGGTGCCAACACGTGCAGCACCCTGGCCCCCCGGGCGACCTGCACGGTGGGCGTGACCTTCGCACCTACGGTCAAGTCCAACGCCGCCGGTGTGCTGACGGTGGGGGCCGCCGGAGCCACGCCGGTGTCCGTGAACCTGAAGGGCGTGGGCGACAAGCCCCTCGCCACCCCGGCCCTGCCCCCGCCCACTCCGGGGCCGAGGGCGACCCTGTCGGCCGCACCGGCCACGTTGAACTTCAACAAGGTCACGCTCAACACGGCCTCGACCCAGGTGATCACCGTGACCTCCACGGGCACGGCGGCCACGCCGGTCAGCGCCCTACTCGGCGGAGCCAATGCCAACCAGTACTCGCTCGCCAGCACGTGCCCGGCCCTGCTCGACCCGGGGCTCACGTGCACGCTGGCACTCACCTTCCAGCCGACGGTCCGGAGCAACGCCAATGCCACCGTCACTGTCACCGGCGGGACCAACAGCGCCACCATCACCGTGAAGGGCTCAGTGCGGTAGCCGTCCGGTTCGTGGGGGAAGGCGACAGGTGCCCGGCGGGGGCACCTGTTCGCGTGCAGGGAGCGCAGCGCGGGCGGTCAGGTGGACGACTCGACCAGCTCCCCGGTGCGGTCGGGCGGCGCCGGCGGTGCCGGCGGGGGCAAGGGAGGCCCGGCCGGGATGCTGCCCGGGTCGAGGCCGCCGTTGTCCAACCGGAAGGGCGGGTACTCGTCCCGCATGAGGGCGACGTACGCCAGCACCCGGTAGGACCAG
The DNA here is from genome assembly GCA_035651095.1 of Acidimicrobiales bacterium. GTDB lineage: Bacteria > Actinomycetota > Acidimicrobiia > Acidimicrobiales > JAUTXP01 > DASRGI01. Next base: position 17,064 of record DASRGI010000192.1, read on the forward strand.
CGGTTCATCCCCATCACGAAGTCGAAGATGGACTCGGGGTACCGCCCGGAGAACGCGAGCACGACGGCGGCGACCAGCACGAGAAGGGCGATCAGTCCCCCGCCCCCGCCGATGCGCCAGCCGCCGGTCCAGCCGAAGCCCCACCCGCCGGCGAAGACGGCGACCACCAGGTAGTGCGGCAGCGCCAGCAGCCACCACTTCACCAGCACCAGCCCGCGCGAGAGATGCTCGGGGTAGTCGACGGTGAAGTCGGCCGGGTAGCCGGGCTCGGGCCGGAGGCTGAAGGGTGGGTACCGGTCGGTGCCGAACGCCCCCAGGGCGTAGAACGACACCCGCCACGTCCAGCGCATCACGCCCACGTTGAAGTCGAAGATGGAGCGCGGGTACCGGCCCGTGAACAAGATGGCGAACCCGGCCACGACGGTCAGCACCGACAGGGCCAGCCAGAGGAAGAACAGCGCCACGAAGTGGGGGATGACCAACACCCACTTCACCAACCACAACCACCGGCTCGAGGTGGGGTCGAGGTGGCCGTCGAGCCGGGCCGGGTAGACACCCGGGGCGGCGGGCGGCCCGGTCGCCCCAACAGCGACCGGCGACGACACCTGGTGCCGGAGGGCGAAGAAGAGGGCGGCTGCGGCCCCGGCGAGCAGGAACAAGCCGAATGCGCCCAGCCCGACGCCGATCGGGAGCAGCACGCCCGTCTTGGCTCCGACGGCCACGTCGGTGGACACACCGGGACGACCGTCGGAGTTCATCACCACGACGGCCCAGTCACCACCTTCGCTCCGCCACAACAGGGTCTGGGTGCCGCGGCCGGACGCCGACGCCACCCAGAACGTCTGGCCCTCCGGCGACGTGGCCGGGGACTGGCCGGAGACGACGGCCGAGCGCGTGCGGAGCGGCCCGAAGTTGGCGCCGATGACCCGTTCGTAGGACACGCCGGTCAGCCAGCGGTCGACGTCGGCCTTGGGCGCGATGCCGACGAACAACGGGTCCGCCCCCCCGGTGGCCCGGACGCGCAGGGTGCCCAACGGGTGGGCGATGGTCCAGTCCTGCTCGCCAGGCGCACCGCCGAGATCGAGTTGCGACGTCAACGCGTAGGTCGACGTGGCGAAGTGCTCCGTCGGCGCCGTGTAAAAGCCGGCCGAGTCGCGCTGGGTGGCGTGCGCCCACACGAGCACGCTGCCACCCGCCGTCATGGCCAGCCCGCAGAGCGCCGCCAGGGCGCCGATGACGAGCAGGGCGATCTTGCCGCCGCTCATCGGGGCGGAGTCATGCTGCGTATTGGCACCAGCCATCCTGAGTCACCTCCCACGCCACCACCTCGGGCAGCGTCGATCATTGCGCCGTCGCACCGCCGCCCCGCGGCAACCTCTCAGCTCCTGGTGAGGACGACCTTGAGGGCGCCCGTCTCGGCGGCGCGGCCGAACACGTCGTAGGCCTCCATGAAGGCGTCGAGGGCGAAGTGGTGCGTCACGAACCGGCCGGCGTTGAGCTGGCGACTGGTGGTCAGCTTCAGCAACGTGGGCGTCGAGTAGGTGTCGACCAGGCCCGTGGTGATGGTGACGTCCTTGATCCAGAGCTCTTCCAGATGCAAGGCCGCGGGCTCACCGTGGACGCCGATGTTGGCGACCCGGCCGGCCGGGCGGATCAGGTCGGCGCACAACTCGAAGGTCGCCGGTACGCCGACCGCCTCGATGGCCACGTCGGCCCCAAGGCCGCCGGTGAGGGCGTCGATGGCGGCGCGGGCATCCTCCCGGCCGTTGTTCACGACGACGTCGGCGCCGAACTGCTTGGCTGCCTCGAGCCGCGTGTCGGCCATGTCGATGGCGACGATGTGGGCCGGGCTGTAGAGCCGGGCGCCCATGATGGCCGACAGCCCGATGGGCCCGGCACCCACGACGGCGACGACGTCACCGGGGCGAATGTGCCCGTTGATGACACCGACCTCGTACCCGGTGGGGAGGATGTCGGCCAGCATCAACAGCTCCTCGTCGGCCACTCCGGCCGGTGCCGGGTAGGTCGAGGTGTCGGCGAACGGCACGCGCACGAACTCGGCCTGGGTGCCGTCGATCTTGTGACCGAGGATCCAGCCGCCGCCGCCCAGGCACTGGCCGTAGCGGCCCTCGCGGCAGAACCGGCACGACCCGCACGCGGTGATGCACGACACGAGCACTTTGTCGCCGACGCGGACGTTCTTCACCGAGGAGCCGACCTCCTCGACCGTGCCCACCGCCTCGTGCCCGAGGATGCGCCCGTCGGTCACCGCGGGGACGTCACCCTTCAGGATGTGGAGGTCGGTGCCACAGATCGTCACCGCGTCCACTCGGACGATGGCGTCGGTGTCTGCTTGCAGGGTGGGCTTTGCTACTTCCTCCCACGCTTTGCTTCCAGGACCGTGGTACACGAGCGCACGCATATGCGTCCTCCTCGAGATGTGTTCTCCGATCGACGATAAGGACCAGTGCCGGCGACCGGGAGAGGCGAAGGTCACTTTCCGATGGCCGTCAGCCCACGGCCGACCACCACAGCTCGGCCAGCTCGACCGGCAGGACCGACGCCACGTCGTGAGCCTCCTCCGGCGCCAGGTCGCGCAGCGTGGCCAACACGGCAGCGACGACGGGCGGCGCGTCGGTCGTGTTCAAGGTGTCGGCGGCGGCGACGGCGGCGATGAAGTCGTCGGCGTGGCGGATGCGGTGGCGCCGGCTCGGCGTGGCCAGCGCCCGCACGTCGGCGGGCAGGTGGCCCAAGAACTGGTCGCGCTCGGTGGGCGGCAGCACCGACAGCAAGGTCGTGAGAACCGCGGCGACGGCCACCTGCGGCCACGCCTCGTCCTCTGAACCGGCCGCCTGGGCGGCGGCGTCGACGAGGCGCTGCAGGGCGGGCGACGGCGCCCGGTGCCGGCGCCCCTCCGACGGCCGCTCGTCGGCGTCGCCCAACCCGACGTGCAGCCGGTTGGTCACGCTGGCGACGCCGGGCTCGGCCTGCACGGCCAGGCCCACGATGGCCGCTTCCTCGGCCGTCCCCACACAACCGTGCAACAGGACGTGGTGGTCGACGACGGTGACGTGCACCCGCGGGATGTCGAGGCGCTTCTCCAGAGGGCCCAGCCGGGACCGGAGGCGATCAGCCAGCACCAGGTCGGGAACGTGGGGATCGAGGTGGCCGCCCTGCACGACGTAGGCGGCGTGACGACACCACCCTCGAGCCTGGCGCAAAGGGCGTGTCACTTGATGCTCCCAGCGGTGGTGGGCGCGAGGGCTGCCCCGGCGCCACCATGCCAATACGGCCCGCCCGGTCAGGAACAGCGTGATGACCGCGACCGCGTTCCGGCACCGGCGGCGGTTCGTGATGCTGCAACGCATCGCCGTCCTCCTCTCCTCGCCCTACTCCCAGTGGAACGCACGGCGACGCCCGGCGGCAGGGGCGAAGGTCACGACGCGAAACGTGGGGCGAGGTTCCCGCGCGGCGGCTCGCCCGTTACGGTGTCGCCGGTGAAGGCCTGGTCGTCGATCGACAGCGCCGGGCGGCCGGCGGCGACCGGCCTCACCGAGCGAGAGGCGGCTGCCCTCGCCGCGGCCGGGAAGGCCAACACCTTCGAACCGCCGTCCAGCCGCACGGTGGCGGAGATCCTGCGGGCCAACGTCTTCACCCGGTTCAACGCCATCCTGGGCGTCCTGCTGGGCGTCATCGTCGTGGTCGGGCCGGCCCAGGACGCCATGTTCGGGGTCGTACTGGTGACCAACACGGCCATCGGTGTGCTGCAGGAGGTCCGCGCCAAACGGGCGTTGGACCGCCTGGCCCTGCTCAGCGCCTTCCAGGCGCGCGTCGTGCGCGACGGCCAGGTCCGGGCCGTCGACGTGCAGGCCGTCGTCCTCGGCGACGTGGTGGAGGCGAGCGCGGGCGACGAGATCGTGGTGGACGGCAGCGTGCTGGCGAGCGACGGGTTGGAGGTGGACGAGTCGTTGCTCACTGGCGAGTCCGTCCCCTGCCCCAAGCAACCGGGAGGCACCGTGCTGTCCGGGAGCTTCGTCGTGGCCGGCGCCGGTCGCTACCGGGCGACGGCCGTGGGCGCCGACGCCTACGCGGCCAAGCTGGCGGTGGAGGCCCGCCGCTTCCAGTTCGTGCGCTCGGAGCTGCGGTCCGGCATCGACCGCATCCTGCGCCTGGTCACCTGGCTGCTCCTCCCCACGGCCGTGCTGCTCGTCATCACCCAACTGGCCGCCCACGACGACCTGCACGAGGCCCTCCGCAGCTCGGTGGCCGGCATCGGCAGCATGATCCCCGAAGGGCTCGTGCTCCTCACCACGGTGGCCTTCGCGGCCGGGGCGATGCGCCTCTCCCGGCAGCGGGTCCTGGTCCAGGAACTGGCGGCGCTGGAAGGCCTGGCCCGGGTGGACGTGGTGTGCATCGACAAGACCGGCACTCTCACCGCCGCCGACCTCGACGTCGACGAGGTGCTCCCCACCGATGGGCCGAGCGGCGCCAGTCGGGACGATGTGCGCGAGGCGCTGGCCGCCGTGGCCGCCGCCGATCCGCATCCCAACAGGACGGCGCAGGCCATCGCCTCGTCGTTCCCGTCGCCCCCACCGTGGACGGTGGTGCAGGCCATGCCGTTCTCGTCGGACCGCAAGTGGAGCGCGGTCGAGTTCGCCGACCACGGCACGTGGGTCCTCGGCGCGCCCGACGTGCTGCTCTCGTCCGAGGACGACGCCGTGCGCAGCCTGCGCGAAGAGGCGTCGGGCCTGGCCGCCGGCGGGGCGCGCGTCGTGCTCTTCGGGCGGGTCGCGGGCCTGGGGCCGGACGATCCCGCCCCGGTGGGGCTGGGCGGCAGCGTCGAGCCGGTCGCCCTGGTCACCCTCCGGGAGCGGGTGCGCGAGGAGGTGCCGGCCGCGCTGCAGTTCCTGGCCGAGCAGGGCGTTGCCGTCAAGGTGCTGTCCGGCGACCATCCGGCCACGGTTGCGGCCGTGGCCGAGCGGGCCGGTGTGCAGGGAGCGGGCAGTGCCAAGGGCCCGGTGGACGCCCGTCAACTGCCGGGCCCCGGACCGGAGTTGGCCGCGGCCATGGAGGCAGGCACGGTGTTCGGGCGCGTCCTCCCCCACCAGAAGCGGGACATGGTGCGCGCCCTCCAGTCCCTCGGGCACGTCGTGGCCATGACCGGCGACGGCGTGAACGACGTGCCCGCCGTCAAGCAGGCGGACGTGGGCCTGGCCATGGGCTCGGGGACCCCGGCCACGAGGAGCGTCGCCCGCCTGGTCCTGCTCGACGACTCGTTCGCCACCTTCCCGGCCATCGTCGCCGAGGGCCGCCGGGTGATCGCCAACATCGAGCGGGTGGCCAACCTGTTCGTCACCAAGACGGCGTACGCGTTCGCCCTGGCCGTGGCCGTGATCGCGGCCCGCTTCCCCTTCCCCTTCCTGCCCCGCCACCTCACCGTCATCAGCAGCCTGACCATCGGCATCCCCGGGTTCTTCCTCGCCCTGGCGCCGGCCACCCAGCGAGCCCGGCCCGGCTTCGTCGGCCGGGTGCTGGCCTTCGCCGTGCCCGCGGGGCTCCTGGCCGCGGCGGCCACCTTCGCGGCCTACGCCGTCGCCCGCACGGCCCCGGCCACCACTTCGGCCGAAGCCCGCACGGCCGCCACCGCCACCCTCTTCGGCGTGGGCATAGCCGTGCTGCTCGTGCTCGCCGCACCCCTCACCCGCCCGCGCCTCCTTCTGGTGGCGGGCATGGTCGCCGCCTTCATCACGCTGAATGCCGTCCCGTCGCTCCGGGAGTTCTTCGCCCTCGACCCGCCCAACGTGGTGGTGACCTTCGCCGTCTTCGGCGTCATCGCTCTCGCCGACGTGGCCCTCGTCGTCGGGTGGACGGCCGCCCACCACGCCGTCCAGTGGTGGCGGGGTCGGGTCAGGACCGGACCGACCCCGACCGGCTGAAGCGCGCCGCTCGCCGCTCCACCCGCCGCTCCCGGTCACCCCGCAGCGGAACGGCCGGACGGCCGGCATGGCGGAAGAACTCCCGCTTCCCGAGTTCGGCCAGGGCGAGGTAGGCCACCACCATGGCGGCCAAGGCCGCGAAGTAGCCCGCGGGCAACGGCTGGAAGCCGAGGTCGTGGGCCAGCGGTGACAGCGGCAGCAGGGCGCCGACGGCCACCACGGTCAGGCTGGCCACGAGCATGGCCGGGCTGGGGCGGCTGCGGAAGAAGGGCACCCGGCGGGTCCGGATCACGAAGATCACCAGGGTCTGCGTGGCCAACGACTCCACGAACCAGCCAGAGCGGAACAGGCCGGCGTCGGCGTGGAACACCCGCAGCATCACGGCGAACGTGAGGAAGTCGAACAGCGAGCTGATCGGCCCGAAGAAGGTCATGAACCGGCGGATGAACGAGATGTCCCAGTGCGATGGCCGCAGCAGTTGCTCCTCGTCGACGTGGTCGGTGGGAATGGTCATCTGGCCGGCGTCGTAGAGCAGGTTGTTGAGCAGGATCTGCGACGGGAGCATGGGCAGGAACTTGAGGAAGGCCGAGGCCGCCGCGGCGCTGAACATGTTCCCGAAGTTCGACGACGTCCCCATGAGCACGTACTTGATGGTGTTGGCGAACGTCCGCCGCCCCTCCACCACCCCGTCGGCCAGGACGTTGAGGTCCTTCTCCAGCAGGACGACGTCGGCCGCGTCCTTGGCCACGTCGGTGGCCGACTCGACGGAGATCCCCACGTCGGCATGGTGGAGCGCCACCGCGTCGTTCACCCCGTCGCCCAGGAAGGCCACGTCCCGCCCCGCGGCCTGGTGGGCGCGGATGACGCGACTCTTCTGCTCGGGGCTGACTCGGGAGAACACGGTGATGCCGGGTAACCGGCGTCCGAGCGTGTCGTCGTCGATGGCGTCCATCTCGACGCCGGTGATCGATTCACCAGCGACCAGCCCCAGGTCCCGGCACACCTTGGCCGCCACCTTCGGATGGTCGCCGGTGAGCACCTTCACGGTGACGCCCAGGCGAGCCAGGCGGGCCAGGGCGGCGGCGGCCGACGGCTTGGGTGGGTCCTCGAACACGATGAACCCCGCCAGGGTCAGGTCGTGCTCGTCCTCGGGACCCACGGCCGCGAGGCCCGAGCCGTCGCGAGTGGCCACGGCGACCACCCGCCCGCCGGCACCGAGGGCCTCGTCCAGCACGGCGGCAGCCGCGCCGGGCACGCCGGTGCAGCGATCCATGACGCCCTCGGGCGCGCCCTTGGTGACGACCGTGCGCCCGCCCGGCCCATCGACCAGCACCGATACCCGGCGGCGGTCGTGGTCGAAGGGGGCGGCGTCGATTCGGTGGTAGTCGCCGAGGGCGACGCCCGTGGCGCCGGGTGCGTCGGCCAGCGCTGCGTCGAGCGGGTTGGCGCTCACGGCCAGGCCCCTCTGGACAGCGGCGTCGTTGCACAGGAGGCCGAGCAGCAGCACCCGCTCCGACGGCTGGCCCTGGCCGTCCACGGCCCGGTCGAAGGTGATGCGGCCCTCGGTCAGCGTGCCCGTCTTGTCGGTGAGGAGGACCTCGACATCACCCAGGTCCTCGATGCAGACCAGGCGCTTGACGAGCACCTTGTGACGAGCCAGCCGGCGCGAGCCCGTGGCCAGGCTGGTGGTCACGACCGCGGGGAGGAGCTGGGGCGTGATGCCGACGGCGATGGCCAGCGAGAACAGCAGGGCGTCGACCAGCGGACGGGCCAGCACGAGGTTGATGGCGAAGATCGACGTGGTGAGCACGCCGGCCACCCACGCCAGGAGGGCGGAGAACCGGCGCAGGCCCTGCTGGAACTCGGTCTCCTCGTGCCGCTCGCCCAGGCCCAGCGCCACTTGGCCGAACTCGGTGTGGCCGCCCGTCGCGACCACCACGCCCTCGCCCGAACCGGCCCGCACGATCGTCCCCATGAAGGCGCAGGACGTCAGGTCGCCCAGGGCGGTGGCGCCTGTGACGACCTCCGGCGACTTGGCCGCGGGCAGCGATTCGCCCGTCAGCACGGACTCGTCGCACTCCAGCCCGTCGGCCGAGACGATCCGCACGTCGGCCGGCACCTCTGCGCCCAGCTCGAGGTGGACGATGTCGCCGGGCACGACCTCGGTCACGTCGACGGCCGTCCACTGCCCGTCCCGGCGCACGACGGCCCGGTGCCGGAGCTGGCCGTGAAGGGCTTCGGCCGCCCGCTCGGCGCGGTACTCGTTGGCGAACCCGAGCACCACGCTGAGGCCGAGGATGGCGCCGATGATGACGGCGTCGGACCGGTTGCCCACGAAGAACGACACGCCGGCCGTCACCACGAGCAGGAGCATGAGGGGGCTGCGGAACTGGCGGGCCAGCACACCGAACACGCGGGCGTGGTGGGACCGGACGGCATTGGGTCCGAAGGTGATCAGCCGGGCGGCGGCCTCGGCGCCGGTGAGGCCGTCCAGGCGCGAGCCCACGCGCTCGACGACGGCGGCCGCGGCAGACGCCGCGGTCGTGCCGATGGCTTCGACGGCGTGGACGGTGTCGGTCGCCGGCATCCGGTCACGACCGATCGGGCAGGTACTCCTCCCACACCCCGTCGCCGGCGTCCTCGTCCGGTGGGGCCTGCCATTCGACCACGTACAACATCGTGTCGGTGGCGATCTCCTCCGGTTCGAGCAACGACTCCAGCTCCTCCTGGTCGAAGTCGTCAGGGGCGGTCCTCATGGGTTCATCCTCCGATGGCGGCCGAGCCCGCACCAGTGCCGGAGGTCCCATTCTCCGATCGAGCGTGCAGGAGTGCCTTCAGGGGGTGAGGCCGGCGATGCGGGGCAGGGCGGGGGGCGCGGGCGGCGGGCGGCGGACGCGGCGAGGGAGCGAGGCCGCCGGCCTCGCTCCCTCGGGGGTTCCCGTTGCCGCTTGTGCGGTGTGGCTCAGGCGGCGGCCACGGCCCGCACCGGGCTGGTCTCGTCCTGGCGACGGCTTGCCACCTTGGGATCGGCGAAGAAGTCACCGATGATGACGAGCACCATCACGGCGAAGCCGAGGAAGGCACCGAGAGCGGCGTAGAAGGCGAGGCGGCTGACGACCGACCAACCCCATGCGTACAGGAGCAGACCACGCAGGGTCTCACCCCGGAACAGCGTCTGGGCCTGGGCGGCCAGCTTCGTGTCGGTCGGGTTCTGCTGGGCAAGCGTGCTCACCTCGGAGTAGGTCTTGCCAGCGGCGACGTTGCTGAGGTGCCTCTTGATGAAGCCGTTGGCGTAGGCCTTGGCCTTGGGCCCGTTGTCCACCATCTGACCGGCGTACTGCTGCAGGTCGGGGAACTCCTTGGGGTCGAGGGCGGTGGTGCCCTTGGCCGGGAAGTAGATCTTCTCGGCGCTCAGCTGGGACTTGACCATGTCAGTCCCGAAGCTGGAGCCCCACAGGAGCAGGGCGCCCCCGATCACGAGCACGAGCGCCAGGATGGCCTGAACGATGCGGCGATACGTAACAAAAGTCATGATCCGTTCCTTTCACTGGGCAAGGTGCGACGGATCTGACGCCGCCACGCCCACCCGCTCTCAGTGGTCTCTCTCACGGGTTCAGCGTGCGGGAACGGGGGTCGCGCCGGGCAGGGCCAGGAGTCGGCAACCCATGGGACTTAAGACCTCAGCTATCCCGGTCCGTCCGGGAAAAGTCCCCCTCGCCCGTTGCCCGGCGGTGCGCCCGCACCACGAGCCACCAGGGCAACAGGGCGAAATCAGAGGCGCCCGTTGCCCGGTGGTGCACCCGTACCACGAGCCACCAGGGCAACAGGGCGAAATCAGAGGTAGCCACGGCTGTCCTGCCACGACAGCTCCGGTGGCTCGAGACGCCGTCCCGTCACTCGCTCCACGATCAATCGGACCCAGCGACGCTTGTCGCCGCCCGCCCACGGCTCGACCGCGAGATGACCGACTTCCCAGCTCCCGACCTCGCCGGCCCGGCCCGAGGCGAGCACGCTCCACCCGCCCCGCCGGTTGGGATCGACGACGTCGACCTGGAAGCTCACGGGATTGGTGCTGAGCAGCGCCAGCTTGGTGCCCGCATCGGACCGGAACACGATCGCGTCGCCGTCGACCACGAAGTTCACGGGGACGACCAGGGGCGCCTGGCCCGGCGCAGCCACCGCCAGCCGACCCACCACCTGCGTGTTCAGTAGGTCGAAGCACTCGTCGCGAGTGAGCTCGCTGAGCGTCGGTCTGGGTGCCGGTGTGCTGGGTGCCGGTGTGCTGGGTGCCGGTGTGCTGGGCATACCCCCCTCGCCTCCCGTTACGAACCCACCCGCCGGCCGGTGATGGTCCGCGGAGCGATCCGCACGAGGTGGGGCCGGTCGCCGCCGGCCCACGGGTTGGGAGCGAGCGCTCGCACCCGCTCGATGAGCGCAGGCGCTTCCAGGTCGGTGACCTCCATCGCCAGGCCGTGCACCACCACGCTCCACCCCGAGCGGGTGGTGGGGTCGATCCCGTCGATCTCGAAGACCACCGGCCCCCGGGTCGCGCCCCAGAGCTTGGTCCCGGTGGCGGTGGCGAACACCACGGCGTCGCCGTCCATCGTGTAGTTCACCGGAAGGATCTCCGGCATGCCGCCCGACACGAAGCCGAACCGTCCCACCTCGCCACTCGTGAGCAGGCGAACGCACTCGTCCCGATCGATCTGCTCGATCCCGGTGGTGTCGATTGTCTTCATACACAGACCTCCCGTAGGGCGGCGAGCGACAACTCGCGGCCCGTGACCAGGTCCGATCGAATGCGGACCAACGACTCGGGGCCGCCACCCGGCACCCAGCGGGTGAGGGGCACACAGGCGGCGGCCTCGAGCTCGGCCGGGTCCACGACTTCGTGGGACGGCCCGATGACCAGCACGCTCCACCCGAGGTGTCCCATCGGGTCGACGTGGTCGATCTCGAAAGCGATGATGTCGTGGTGAGCGGCGGCGGCGAGCTTGGACCCCACGGCGGTCCGGAACAACACGTCGCCTTCGAGGAGGGCGAAGTTGACGGGGAACATGGCGGGCAGGGCGCCGACAGTCACGGCGACCCGACCCAGACCCCCCCGGGCCAGCCGGCGCAGGCACTCGTCCCGCTCCAGCACGACCATCCCATTGCGGTCCACTTCCACACGTCAAGCGTCCGCCCGGGGAGGGCCGGTCACCAGGGCCGAACGAAGCGGGACCGGGGGACCTTCGGCCTTCGTTCGGCGCGGCGCGCGTTCAGGCCGCGACTGACCGACCTGGCGACGGCTCGGCGCGGCCGGAGGGCGGATCTAACCGCCCGAGGGCGGATGACCGGGGCCGGGCACGCGCCACGTGAGGCGGGCGCCCTGGCCGCCGGGTGCCGGTTCCAACACCATCTCCCCACCGTAGGCCTCGGCCCGGCGAGCAATGTTGGCCAGGCCCTTGCCCCCCACCCGCTCGCTGCGGAGCGGGCCCACGCCATCGTCGGTCACACACACGAGCAGCTCGCCGGTGCCGTTCACGAACACGTCGACGTCGACCAACGTGGCCCGGGCATGCCGGGCCACGTTGGCCAGCGCCTCCCGCAGGGTGGCCAGCAGGTGGTCGCCCACGGCAGTGTCGACAGCGCTGTCGAGGGGCCCGTCCAGACGGATGTGGGGCTCGAAGCCCAGCGTGGCCGCCGCCTCGGTGGCCAGGGCCACCAACTCCGAGCGCAGGCCCCGACCGGGGAGGCGTGGCGCCTCCAGGGCGAAGATGGCCGAGCGGATCTGCTTGATGGTCTCGTCCAGGTCGGCCACGGCCTGGTCCAGCCGACCGCCGAGCTCGGGTGACGCCAGCCGGCGCGACGCCTCGAGGGCCAGGCCGGTGGCGAAGAGCCGCTGGATCACCGTGTCGTGGAGGTCGGCGGCGATGCGCTCCCGGTCCTCGGCCAGGGCCAGATCACGCACGCGGGCCAGGAGGCGGGCGTTGTCGACGGCCAGGGCGGCGGCGCTGGCCAGGGCCACGGCCAGCGACTCGTCCTCGGGCGTGAACTCGGCCGCGCCCTGCTTCTCGGTCAGGTACAGGTTCCCGTACACCTGGCCCCGGATGGTGATGGGCACGCCGAGGAACGAGTGCATGGGCGGGTGGTGGGGCGGAAAGCCGTAGCTGTCGGGGTGGCGGGAGAGGTCGGCCAGCCGCAGGGGCCGGGGGTCGACGATGAGCGTGCCCAGGATGCCGTGCCCGGCCGGCAGGTCGCCGATGGCCTTCACCTGCTCGTCGGACAGGCCCACGTGCACGAACTCGGCCAAGCCGTGGCCGTTCTCGTCGAGCACGCCGAGGGCGCCGTACTTGGCGTCCACGAGGACGACGGCCGACTCGGCGATCCGCCGCAGCACGACAGGGAGGGAGAGATCGGAGCCGACCATCAGCACCGCGTCGAGAAGGCGGCGGAGGCGTTCCGGGTCGTCGACGCCGCGAAGCATCAGCCGCGCCCGGGGTCACGGCGCTCAGCCAGCCGGGCCGCGTAGGCGGCGGCCTCGCTGCGCCGAGCCATGCCCAACTTCGCCAGCAGGTTGGACACGTAGTTCTTCACCGTCTTCTCGGCGAGGAACATGGCCTCACCGATCTGACGGTTGGTCATGCCCTCGGCGATGTGGTCCAGGATCTTGCGCTCCTGGGCGGTGAGGTTGCCGAGCACGTCGTCCTTGGCCGGCTCGGGGTTGCGCAGGCGTTCGAGCACCCGGGCCGTGACCAGGGGATCGAGCAGGCTCTCGCCCCGCGCCACCCGCCGGATGGCGGCCACCAGCTCGGCGCCCCGGATCTGCTTCAGGACGTAGCCGGCGGCCCCGGCCATGATCGAAGCGAACAGGGCCTCGTCGTCGGCGAAGCTGGTGAGCATCACGCAGGCGACCTCGGGATGACGGGAACGGATCTCCCGGCACACCTCGATGCCGTTGACATCGCCGTCGTCGCCCAGCCGGACGTCGAGCACGGCGACGTCGGGCTTGGTGGCGGGAATGCGCTCGAGCGCCTCCTCCGCCGACGAGGCCTCCCCCACCACGCTGAAGTCCTCCTCGCCCCAGAACAGGTCACGGATGCCGCGGCGCACGAGCTCGTGGTCATCCAGCAAGAAGATCCGCACGGGCATGCCTCCATTCTGCCGGACCGGTGACGTTCGGCTCTCACCAGGAGGACCAGCGGCCCTGGTGAATCCTCTCCACCGGCCGCACCCTGACATCGTGATCGCGCGAGTGACATGCCCGGACTGCGGCGACGTCGCCCTGGACGTGGAATGCCTCAGCGTGGTCCGCGGGTTCGAAGTCGACGTGTTCTGGTTCCACTGTCCCCGGTGCAACCGCCAGGTCGAGAAGGAAGCGGACCCTCACGTCGGCTCGCTGCTGCTGGCGGCCGGCGCTACCCGCGTGGCCCAGCGCCGCGCCAACCTGGCCGAGGTCGCCGTGCTCCTGGCCGAGCTCCACAACGAGCTCGGGAGGGAGGACTGGCTGGCCCGGCTGCTGGCCGCTCTCCCGGGAGACCCCGAACGCTGACGGCCCTCTCGCGGTCGACCCCGAGCGCTGACGGCGCCTCTCCCGTTCTGTTGCAACACAGTTGCGGTACTCGCAATCCAGTTGCACGAGAACGGGAGGCAGGCCGTTCAGCCGGCCCCCGAGGGCCGGCGTTCACTACGCGGCGATGGGGAACTGCAGGCGAGTGTCGTCGTGGGACAGCAGCACCCGCGGGCCGCTGGCGCTGTCCCGCAACACCATCTCGACGGGCACGGCATCGTCGGCCCACTGCCGGAGGACGGACTCCGTGGCAGCCGCGATCCACGAGGCCGAATAGGGCAACTCACCGCGCACGCTGATGGGGGCGCCCACCGGGATCCACTCGCCTGGCCCCAACTCGACGGCGGACGTGGTGATGCAGTCGACCACCACCTCGGTCTGCTCCGCCACCGCGAAGAGGACCTGCACATCCAGCGTCGTCTCCCAGTCGGCAAAGGGGGGCGGGTCCGGCGCGGCCCGGGAGGCCGCTCCACGGGTACCGACGCGCCACTCGATCACGCAGAGGCCAACGAACAGCGCCAACCCAGCCAGCCAGGAAGCGGCAAACCAGAGCACACCATCAACATGCACTGGCAGGCTCGGCGTCCCATAGGGCCGAACGGCACTGGCCCGCGTCACTTCGGGCCGTCACGGTGGGATCGTGCAAGACGCGGTCGGCGCCGTCGAGACCCATGTCTCCGTCCTCTTCTTCGTCCACGACCGGGCATACAAGCTGAAGAAGCCCGTCGCCCTCGATGTCCTGGACTTCACCACTCGCGAGGCCCGGGCCGCGGCCTGCCACCGCGAGGTGGCGCTGAACCGGAGACTGGCGCCCGACGTGTATCTCGGCGTGCTCGACATCCAGGGGTCCGACGGCCGGGCATGCGACCACCTGGTTGTCATGCGCCGCATGCCCGCCGATCGTCGCCTCAGCCGGCTGGTGACCGACGGCCTGGCGACCGTGGACGACGTGGAGAGGCTCGCCCACCTCATCGCCGCCTTCCACGCCGCCGCCCTCGCTCCCGCTGCCGCCGCCGAGGCGGCTACCGCGGACGCCGTGCGGGCCAACTGGGAGCAGTCGTTCCGCCAGCTCGAGCCGTTCGTGGGCGGGGTGCTCCCGGCAGCCACCGCCGGGCGGGTCGAGCACCTGGCGCAGCGGTACCTCGACGGGCGGGCCGCGCTGTTCGATCGGCGGATAGC
>DASRGI010000193.1:0-4406 GCA_035651095.1 Acidimicrobiales bacterium
CACGCTCGACGTCGGGTGCGCCACCGGCTTCGTCGTCGAGGCGCTGCGCGAACTGGGCACGGACGCCACCGGATCCGACGTCAGCCAGTACGCCATCGACCACCCCGCCCTCGGCGCCCGGGGCCACCTGGTGTGGGGCGACCTCACCGACCGCCTGCCGTTCAAGTCCGGCCAGTTCGACCTGGTGACCGCGCTGGAGACGCTCGAACATCTCCCGCCCGACGTCGTGCCCCGCGCGCTGGACGAACTCCGCCGCGTCACCCGCGGGTACCTGGTGTGCACGATCCCGTCCTTCGGGCCCAACGAGCACGGGCCAGGCGGCTGGTTCAACGTGAAGGTCCGGGAGGAGCGGTTGGACCACTACCGCTCGCTCGGGCCCGGGTACGAGGGGCCGGTGCCGTACGACGACTTGTTCCGAGACGAGGAGGGCCGGCCCATCGAGGGCCACCTCACCATCGCCTCGTTCGGGTGGTGGACGCGGCAGTTCGAGTCGGCCGGCTTCGTCCGCTGCGGCGAGGTGGAGCGGCGCATCCATCCCGACCTGGCTCGCTTCGGGCTCACGAAGTACTGGAACCTCTACGTGCTCCGGGCGCCCGACGCGCCTGTGCCCGCTGCGGGCATCCGCTCTGCCGCTGACGTGGCCGATGTGGAGCGACGGTTCGCGCTCGACCAGCGCGTGGCCGACCTGGCCGACCTGGCCGCCGTCGAGGCCGCTCTCGGTCCGCGGCCGGCTTAGGAGAGCCGGGCGGCGCGGCCCCGGCGCCAGAACGCGGCCGCCGCCGCCAGCGCGGGCAAGGCCATGAGCACGGCCGCCGGGCGCAGGCCCACGCCCGTGGCCACGGCGCCGTCCACCAGGCTCCCGAACGGGCGCACGCCGAGGAAGGCCACGCTCCACAAGGCCATCAGCCGGCCCCGCTCGGCGTCGGGGACACCGATCTGGAGGGCGGTCGTGGCCGTGGTGTTGGCGGCGAGGAAGCCCCAGCCGACGACGAGGAGGGCGACCATGGCCGTCCACATGTTCGGCGCCACGCCGAAGGCGACCGTCCCGACCCCGAGGACGACGAGCGTCCACGTCAGCCGGCGGGTGACATCGGCCGGCGGGCGCCCGCTGGTGAAGGCGGCCAGCACGGCGCCGATGCCGGCGGCACCCACCAGCGCGCCCGTCCACGTGTCCGTGTGGTGGAACAGGTGGGTGGCGAAACCGGGTGTCAACGTGTTGATGGGGTCGGCCGTGAGGGAGAGGGCCATGATGCCCAGCAGGAGGCCGAGGAGGTGCGCGTCCCGCATCACGACCTGCACGCTGTCCCGCAGCCTGGGCCGCTGGGCCGGTCGGGGCGACTGGGGCCGCGGATGCACGACCATGAGCGCCCCCACCAGGAGCAGGTAGGACAGGGCGTTGAGGGCGAAGGCCGTGGGGATGCCCAACTGGTCGATCACCAGGGCGCCCAGCACGGGGCCGATGGCCCGGGCCAGGTTGAAGGTGACGGAATTCAGGGCCACTGCGCCGGCCAGCTCGTGCTCGGGGACGAGCAGCGGCACCAGGGCCTGCATGGCGGGCATGGAGAAGGCGGTGGCGATGCCGAGCAACGTTGCCAGCCCGATCACCACCGGCGCGGTGACCGCGTCGGCGTAGGCCAGGCCGGCCAGCACGGCCGTGACCCCGACCGACGCCAGCTGCGTCACGATCATCAACTTGCGCCGATCGAACCGGTCCGCCGCGCTCCCCGCCCACGACGCCAGCACGAACGTCCCGATGAACTGCGCGAAGTTCACGACCCCTACCAGGAAGGTCGAATGGGTGAGACGGAACACGAGCAGGGTCTGGGCGAGGTTCTGGAACCACGTGCCGCAGTTCGACGCCAGGTTGCCGGCGAAGTACGGCCAGAAGTTGCGGTCACCAAGGACGCGCAGGCCAGACGCCGCCGGAGCGGGAGGAGGGAGATCGACTGCAGCCACGACGGCGGTCAGGGTACGCGGCGCCTCGTCGGTACCGGTAGCTGAGCGTGCACGATGCGCGTTGCCGGGAGCGGCCGGGCCTCGCCGCCGGGCTTCGCCGGCCGGCCCACATGCCGGGATGGGCGCCCGGGCGCTTCGCTCAGCCCATGCCGACGACGGGCTTGTTCAGCGGGATGCCGCCCATGGAGCCGAAGAAGCGGGCGTCGCCGAAGCTGAACATGCCGCCGTCCGACGCCACCAGCCAGTACCCCAGGCCGGATGGCGTGGACTTCATGCCCACGATGGGCTGGCTCAGGAACTGGCCGCCCATGGAGCCGAAGAAGCGGGCGTCGCCGAAGCTGAACATGCCGCCGTCCGACGCCACCAGCCAGTACCCCTGGCCCGACGGCGTGGTGGTCATGCCCACGATCGGCTTGTTGAGGGGCTGGCCGCCCATGGAACCGAACTCGGTCGCGTCACCGAAGGTGAACACGCCCCCATCGGCGGCGACCAGCCAGTAGCCGTTGCCCGACGGGGTGACCGTCATGCCCACGATGGGCGCGTTGAGCCGCAGGCCGCTGGCATCACCGAAACCGCTGGCCGAGCCGAAGGCGTAGATGATGCCGGTGGCGCCGACCATGAAGTACCCCTGGCCGTCGGGCATGGCGGCCATGCCGGCGATGGGCGCGGGCAGCTTCTGGTTGCCCAGGGCACCGAAGAAGCGGGCGTCGCCGTAGTTGAAGATGCCGCCGTCCTTGGCCACGAACCAGTAGCCCTTGCGCCGGGGCGACGCGGCCATGGCCACGATGGGCTGGTTGAGCCTGATGGAACCGGTGGAGCCGTAGAACTGGCTGTTGCCGAAGGAGAACACGCCACCGTCGGATGCCGTCATCCAGTACCCAGGACCGGCCGTGGTCAGGGCCCGGTACATGTTGAGACGGCCATAGCGGATGTCGGTGCCGGCGCCGGGGATGTCGTCGCTGGTGAGCTCGAGGCGCGACGCGACCTCGGCGGCGTTGATACCCGGGATGGCGCCGAACAGCAGGCCGGCGGCGGCGGCCACGTGCGGCGTGGCCATGGACGTGCCCCGCATGACGGCGTAGTCGTTGCCCGGCACGGTGGACACGATGAAGTCGCCGGGCGCGGCCATGGTGACCCACGGGCCGTGCTCCGAGTAGAAGGTGATGCGGTCGTCGGCACCGGTGGCGGCCACGCTGATGACGCCCGTGTACGCGGCCGGGTACTCGACGGGGTTGCCGCTCTGGGCTTGGCCCTCGTTGCCGGCGGCGGCCACCACGAGCACGCCATTGGCCTGGGCGTTGCGCACCGCCTCCCGGAGCGTGCGCGAATCGAAGCTGCCGCCCAGCGACATGTTGATGACCTTGGCGCCCATCTGCACGGCGGCGTTGATGCCCTGGGCGATGGCGAACAGCGACCCCGGGCAGTCCTGGGTGGTGTCGTCGCCCAGCACCTTGATGGACAGGACGCGGGTGTCCCACCCGATCCCGGCCACGCCTTTGGTGTTGTTGGGGATGGCGGTGATGATCCCGGCCACGTGGGTGCCGTGGTCGCACACGGCGCCGGTGTTGGGGTCGGTGAACTTGGGCCCGATGACGACCTTGCCCGCCAGGTCCGGGTGGGTGTCGTCCACGCCGCTGTCGAGCACGGCCACCAGGACGTTGCTGCTGCCGTGGCTGACGTCCCACGCCCGGTAGGCGTCGATGCGCGCCGGTGCCCACTGCGTGTTGGGCGACGACCGGCCCGGACCGGGCGAGCCGCACGGCGTGTTGATGCAGGTGTCGTCGGGGACCTCGAGGGCCCGGTAGGTGGCGTTGGGCTCGGCGTACTCGACCCGGGGGTCCCGGCTGAGCTTGGCCAGGGCGGCCGCCACCTTGGAGGTCTGGCCCCGCAACAAGAACGTGTCGGCAGGGGCGCCCGACACCACGCTCACGCCGGCGTCGGAAGCCACGGCCTGGCTGGACTGGTTGGGCCGGAGGCGCACGACGATGCCGTCACCCGGAACGGCGGCCCCGGCACCCGGAACGGCGGCCCCGGCACCGGAAGGAGCGGCAAAGGCGGCAGGCCCGAACCCCACGGCGGCCAGCACGACCGCCAGCACCGGCACGCCGATGCGCGCTGCCCGCCGCGCCGAACCGTGAACTCGCTCGTTCATCGCCCCGCTTTCAGGTCCGCCGGTGATTTGAGCCACTTGGTACCTATCGACCGGCGGCCCGTGCTGCTGAGCGCAGGAATCGGGCGTAACGGTCGAGGAGCACGGGCCACCGGTAGTTCCGCTCCACATACTCGCGCCCGCGAGCCCCAAATCGGTCGCGGAGGGCGGGATCGCCCAACAATTTGTCGAGGAGGACCTCGAAGCTGGCGTAGCCGGTGAAGGCCAAGCCACCGCCCGACCGGCGCACGTGCTCGGACGTGGCCGGGCAGGCGGCGTTCACCACCGCGGGCCGGCCCAC
>DASRGI010000194.1:0-3387 GCA_035651095.1 Acidimicrobiales bacterium
CGGCCGGCGCAGGTGCGGCGACTGAAGGCGGCAGTCCGCCTCCCGACGGTGAGAGCCCTCCGACCACCACGATGTAGCGAACCCCGGCCGCCGACAGCAGTTGCCCCAGATGCACCGTCCCGCCGGAAGTGGCCAACCGCACCGCCGTGTCGACAGAGGCAGCAGGTCCCGGGCCGGCCGGCGTCCACATCGACGAGGCGTCGGGCAGCTCGGCGCCCGTCAGTGAGTAGGCCAGGCCGGGCTGCACCGCCCAGCCGCCGACGGGCAGGGCGCGGGGGTCACCGAGCCACAGGACTCGGGACACTCCGGTGGTCTGCGGGCGGTTGAGGAAAGCCAGCGGCTGCTCGACGCCCGAGGAGGGCATGTTCCAGCGGCCGCTGACAGCAGCGGCCAGGGTCGGTACCAGACCGACGGCCACGGCGACGATGGCCACCCCGCTCGCCACCTGGCGCCAGCCAAAGGCCTGGCCGGCCAGGTCGTTCTCGAAGGCAGAGATACCGAGGCCGATGGCGGCGGCCACCGCCAATGCGGCCGGAGCCAACACGACCGTCTCCGAGGGGGTGAAGGACCCCATGAGCCCGTGCGAGGCGGCAAAGGCACCACCCCAGGACAACAAGGCCATGAGCCAGAGCCGGGCCGCCCAGGCCAAGCGAACGCCGGTGCCGAGCAGGAGGGGCAAGGCAGCGGCGGCGATCAGCAGCCACACGATGGGCGACCGCGCCGCCGGGCCGACCGCGAAGCGCAGCACCTCGCCCCAGGTGGGGGCGGCGGCCGGTGACATGGGCAGGCCGAAGAGGTCGACGGCGTGGTGCCCGGCCAGCGCGGTGCCGACGGCCCAGGGCGCGCACAGGACCAACGCCACCGCAGTCCCGGCGAGCGCGACCGAGAAGACCGAACCGACCTGACGGCCGGCGCCGACCACCAACGAGCCCGCCTCCCAGGCCAGGGCGCAGCCCAGCAGGACCGGGGCGAGGGCCGGGGCGAACGAGGCGGACGCCGCCAGGAGGAGGCCGAGCAGGGCGATGCGGCCCCGCCGGGAGGCCCGCCAACCGGTGCCAGCCGGGGCGTCGAAGGGCGAGATGCGGGCGGCCCGGGCCAGGTGCGTCAACAAGAAGGGCAGGGCGGCGTAGGCGATGACCCCGTCGAGGCGCCCGGCGGCCAGCGCCCCGTAGGGCAGGGGCAGCCCGAGGTAGCAGATGACCGCGATGACGCGGGCCCGCGCCGAGACCAGCGGCCGCATGAACATCGACATCCCGAGGGCGCCCAGGGGGATGCAGCCGAGCAGCAGCACGTGCTGGGCCGTGCCCATGGCGCCGAAGAGGGCTGTGCCGAGCACGCCGGCGAGGCCGAAGGCCGGCGTGGCCGGCGCCGTGGTGCCCACGCCGGCCGGCTGCCATCCGGCCACCAGATGGTGCCAGGTGGCGGCCCATGAGGGCAGCGGAGCCAACTGGCCGATCAGGGGCAGCGAGCCGAAGAAGAGCTCGCGGCTGCCGATGGCGATGACGAGCGCAGCGACGGTCACGGCCACCACGCGCTGGCGCCCAGTGGTGAGCGGCGACGTGCGCACGCGGCGTCCGAAGCGGTCGCGGCCGGAGCGATGACCCAGGTCGTCGAGGTCGTCAAAATCTTGGTCCTCGCTGAAGGCCAGGCCGACGCTGCCGGTCAGGAGGGCCGGACCCCGCTCCTTAGGATGTCGCGGTGTTTGGCCCGTGCGGGTGGAGACGACGGCGTTGGCCGCATCGAGGCCCTGGTGCGAGAGGCGGGTGAGGTACTGCGACAGTCGGGCGCTCCCCCGCAGCTGCAGGCGGCGCACTTCGGCGTCGGGGAACAGACGGTGGGCCTTGAGATCACGGCGCAGGGCGCGCAGGTCACCCCGGTGGGCGAAGTTCCACCGCCAGGCACTGACGACGGCCCGGGCCCGGGCCCGGTCCCGGGCCAGCAGCGCCACGACGACCTCGCCGATGGCCAACAGCGCGGCCTGGGGCAGCACGCGCAGGAGGTGGAACCACGTGTAGCACTTGAGGACGGCGCGCAGCTCGTGGCGACGCTGCAGCGCCTGCATGGACGAAGGGTGCTTGCGGCCCTCCTCGTCGATGAGCACCGCCATGGGCTTGACCCCGCCGGCCACGACCTCGCGGTGGCGCACCCGTGCCTCGGGCGCCACCACCAGACGCGAGCCAGCCACCTGGCTGCGCCAGGACAGATCGAGGTCCTCGCCCATGGCCACGATGCCGGCGTCATAGCCGCCGAGCTCGCGCCAGAGGTCTGCCCGCACCAGCGTGCAGCCTCCGGGCGCGACGAAGACGTCACGCACGGCGTCGTGCTGGCCGTGATCGACCTCGCCGTCTTGGATCCGGTCGACCACCGCGCCCGTCTTGTCGCAGCTCATGCCGACGTGCAGCAGGATGGACGGGTCGTCCCAGTTGACGAACTTGGGCGAGACGATGCCGGCGTTGGACCGGAAGGACTCCTCGACCAAGGTGTGCACCACGTTGGGATCGAGGGCGCAGTCGTCGTGGCAGAGGAGGAAGAAGGCAGCGCCCTCCACCATGCCCAGGGCCTCGTTGGCGGCGGCGGCGAAGCCGGGACGCCCCTCGAGCTGGCGCACGAAGGCCTCGGGCAGGATGCGACCGACCCGCTCGGGGACGTCGGCCTCCTCGGCTCCGGTGGCCAGGACCAGGACCGAAAGCTCCTGGTAGTCCTGGGCGGCCAGGGAGGCCAGGGTCTCCTCGAACCAGGGGCCCGGATCGGTGGTGACGACCACTGCGACCACGGCCGGTGCTTGGACGTCCATCAGGAGCCTGAGGCTATCGGGTGGGAATCCGTGCCCAGGGGACACGTTTGTGGCCCCAAATGCTTGCTACTGTTTAACAAAGGTGATACAGTAGTAGGCGAAGCCACGGAGGCGTCCGGGGCGGGTCATCCCCTCCCGAGCGCCCTGGAACGGCGTCACCAGGGTCAAAAACGACCAAGACGATCAGGAGGCAACATGCCTGCAGTAACGAACATCACCGCCCTCTCGAAGGGTGTGACGGACCTGGCCCGCGACGCGGCCTACGTGGCCGTCGGTCTGGGTGTGCTGGGCTACCAGCGGGCCCAGGTGCAGCGAATCGAGCTCAAGAACAAGCTGGCCAAGGACTTCTCGCTCGACTCCCGGCTGGGCGAGGTGCGCACCAACGTGCGTGAAGGCGTCAACAAGGGTATCAAGCAGATCGACGAGCTGGCCGAGACGGCCGCGAACTTCGTCGACTCGACCCTGCAGCCCATTGAGGAGCGGCTTCCCGCCTCGGTCACGCAGCTGACCACCAAGGCCCGGGAACAGGCCCGTGAGGTGCGGACGCAGATCCGCCAGCGGGTGGCCAGCGCCTAAGCAGTTTCCCGCCACAC
>DASRGI010000195.1:0-10511 GCA_035651095.1 Acidimicrobiales bacterium
GTGGCCTTGGACCGCACCATGTGCTCGGCCGTGCGCTTGCGGATGTTGGTGAACGGCACCGTCTCGTCCCGCTCGCCCGGCTGGATGGGCGCCGCGGGCGCGGGCGCCGGCGCCGTGGCGGGGGCTGCCGGTGCAGGAGCAGGGGCGGGTTGGGGTGCCCGGGCCGCGGGAGCCGGCGCGGGTGCGGGTGCGGCCTGCGGGGCCGGCGCGGGTGCCGTGACGGTGGCGGTGGCGGTGGCCACCGCGCCCGAGTCGATCAGGGCCAGCACGTCGGCCCGGGTGATGCGGCCTCCCGCGCCCGTGCCCTGGATGGTGTCGGGGTCGAGGTTGTGCTCGGCGATGAGCCGGCGCACCACGGGCGACAGCACCTTGCCGTCGGCCCCGCCCCCGTCGCCCGGTCGGGCCGGGGGGCGCTCGTCGGCCGGGCGGGTGCCGGCACCGGCCCCGCCGCCACCACCGGCGGCGCTGGCCTCCTGCTCGGGCGCGCCCTGCTGCTCGGCCGTGGCCGCCACCTCGGCGGGCTCGGCCTCGGGCTGGGGCTCGGGCTCGGGTTCGGGTTCGGATTCGGGTTCCGCGGCCGGGGCCGGGGCCGCCGCGGGCGCCTCGGCCGGCGCCGCCGCACCCGACGGGGGCTCGGCGGTGATGACGGCCAGCTTGGCCCCCACGTCGACGGTCTCGCCCTCGGGCACGAGAATCTCGGCCAGGTACCCGGAGGTTGGCGAGGGCACCTCCGAGTCGACCTTGTCGGTGGAGACCTCGAACAGGACCTCGTCCTCGTCGACCTTGTCCCCCACCTGCTTGGCCCATCGAGTGATGGTCCCTTCGGTGACGGTCTCTCCCAGCTGCGGCATGGTGATGTCGGCCATCAGGCGTGCAGTCCCCTCCCGGTGAGCGCCAGCACGGTCTCACCAAAGACTTCAGACATGGTCGGGTGCGGTTGGATGAACTGGGCCACCTCGTCGGGCACCGCTTCCCAGTTGACCGCCAGGTAGCCCTGGCCCAGTTGCTCGGTGACCCACGGGCCCACCATGTGGACACCGAGGATCCGGCCTGCCCGCCCGTCGGGCAGCTTTTCGGCAATTACTTTGACCAACCCCTCGGTCTCGCCCACGATGATGGCTCGGCCGTTCCCGGCGTAGGGGTCCTTCTTGGTGATGACGTCGTAGCCCGCCTCCACCGCCGCCTCCTCGGACAGGCCGGCGAAGGCGACCTCGGGATGGCAGTAAATGCACCACGGGACCTTGCCGTAGTCGATGGGGAGGGGGTCCTCGCCCAGAATGTCCTTGATGGCGACGATGGCCTCGGCGAAGCCCACGTGGGCCAGCGCCGGCGTGGCCACCAGGTCGCCCACCGCGTACACGCCGGGCTCGGCCGTGCGCAGCCGTTCGTCGACCCGCACGAAGCCCCGCTCGTCCAGCTCCACGGCGGTGCCGTCCAGGCCCAGGTTCTCGGAGAGCGGGCGGCGGCCGACCGACACGACGACGGCGTCGACCGTGATCTGCTCGCCCTCGCCGTACTTGACGGTGGTGCCGGTGTCGCCCGGCTCGTGGCCGTGGACCTTCACCCCCAGGTGGACGTCGATGCCCCGGCGCTTGAAGGAGCGGGCCACCACGTCGACCACGTCCTTGTCGCACCCGGGGAGCAGCTTGGGCAGGGCTTCGAGGATGGTGACCTGGGCGCCCAGGTCGCTCATCATCGAGGCGAACTCGCAGCCGATGGCGCCGCCGCCGATGACCACGGCCGAGGTGGGCAGCCGGTCGAGCGACAGCACCTCGTCGGAGGTCATGACATAGCGACCGTCGGGCTCGAAGCCTGGGATGGTGCGGGGCAGCGAACCGCTGGCCAGGATCACGTGGCGACCCTTGAGCTCGGTGCCGTCGTCGACCCGCACGGTCTTGCCGCCATGGAGGGTGCCCGTGCCCTCGATGGTGGTGATCTTGCGCTTCTTCATGAGGCCCTGGAGGCCTTTCCAGAGCTGGTCGACCACCTTCTGCTTGCGGGCCTGGCTGGTGGCGAACTCGACGGTGGGCTGCTCGGAGACGACGCCGAACTCCTTGGCCCCGGCCACCGTGCGGTAGACGTGGGCCGTCTCCAGGAACTCCTTGGCGGGGATGCAGCCGCGGTGGAGGCAGGTGCCGCCCACCTTGTCCTTCTCGACCACGGCGATGTTCAGGCCGGCATTGGCGCCGTAGAGGGCGGCGGCATAGCCACCTGGCCCTCCCCCGATGATGACGACGTCGAACTGCTCGGCCGTGGGAACCACCTCGCTTGATCGGATTTGCCGCTCGGCAGCCTAATCAAGGCACCGCGGAACGATTTACCCGCGAGCGCGCAAGATCTGGAACATCTGCCAGCCCCCGGCAGCCAGGATCACCAGCCCGGTGACGAGGGCGGCGATGACCAGCTTGTGCGTCTTCATCGGGGCAGCCGGCGGCGCCCGGCAAACCCCCCGTCGGTGGGGTGCCACCAGTCGAGGTCGTCCTCGTCGGTCTTCCAGCAGATGAAGTACACGTCGCCATCGTCGCCCACGGCCGGGAAGTCGACCAGCCCGTTGTCGAGCTGGCGCAGGACGACGCCGTTGTCGTCCAGTTCGGTGAGGGCGGCGTCGACGGTGGCGAGGAGCTCGCGCACCCGGGGCAGGTAGGCCCGGGCCTCGTCGACGGTCCAGAAGCGCACGGCTCGGTAGGCTAGGCCCGCTGCAACCGCAGGGGAGCTCGGTGCGCCGGGCTGAGAGGCGGGCACGATCGGCCCGCGACCCTCTGACAGGCCCGGTAATGCGGGCCCAAGGAGCGAGATGGTCACTGATTCGCTGGTCATCGCAGGCCGGACGTTCGGCTCGCGGCTGTTCGTGGGGACGGGCAAGTTCCCGTCCACCGGCTCGCTGCGGCGCACCATCGAGGCCAGCGGCACCGAGATGGTGACCGTGGCCCTGCGCCGGGTGGACGCCGACCCCGCCGACGGCACCGACATCCTCGACGCCATCGACATCGACCGGGTCCAGCTGCTGCCCAATACCAGCGGCGCCACCGACGCCGGCGAGGCCGTGCGCCTGGCCCGGTTGGCCCGGGCCGCGGGCATGACCACGTGGGTGAAGCTCGAGGTCACCCCCGACCCCCGGTACCTGCTGCCCGACCCGGTGGAGACGCTGCGGGCGGCCGAGATCCTGTGCGCCGACGGGTTCACCGTCCTCCCCTACTGCCCGGCCGACCCCGTGCTCTGCAAGCGGTTGGAGGAGGCGGGATGCGCCACCGTCATGCCCTTGGGGTCGTGGATCGGTTCCAACCAGGGGCTGCGGACGCGGGGGGCGCTCGAGATCATCGTCGAGCAGTCGTTCGTGCCCGTGGTGGTCGACGCCGGCATCGGGGCGCCCTCGCAGGCGGCCGAGGCCATGGAGCTGGGGGCGGCGGCCGTGCTGGTGAACACCGCCATCGGGACGGCCGGCGATCCCGTCGCCATGGGCGCGGCGTTCGCCGGGGCGGTGGCGGCCGGGCGCCAGGCGTACCTGGCCGGCCTGCCCGGCGTACGCACCGAGGCGGAGGCGTCTTCGCCCCTCACCGGTTTCCTGGCGTGACGTTCATCGAGCTGGAGTCGCGGCCCGAGGGCGTTCCCGCGGGGACGGCGGCGGCCGACCTGCTGGACGTCGACCTGGCCGGGCTGCGCCGGTTGGTCGACCGGGCCAGTGCGGCCGATGTGGAGCGTGCCCTCGGAGGCCGCGCCGGTCGTCGCCGGTCGCTGGCCGACTTCGCCGCCCTGCTGTCCGCCCCCGCCGCCGACCGTCTGGAGGACATGGCTCTGGCCGCCCACCGGGTCACGGTGCAGCGCTTCGGTCGCACCGTGCACCTGTTCGCCCCGCTCTACCTGTCGAACGAGTGCGTGTCGACGTGCACCTACTGCGGGTTCTCAGCCGGCAACGAGATCGCCCGGCGCACGCTGTCGCTCGACGAGGTGCTGGCCGAGGGGCTGGCGTTGCGGGAGCGCGGGTTCCGCCACGTGCTGCTGGTGGCGGGCGAGCACGCCCGCATCGTGAGCAAGGACTACCTGGTGTCGTGCGTCGAACTGCTGGCGCCCCACTTCCCGTCCATCTCCGTCGAGGTGCAGGTGTGGGACGAGGACACGTACCGGCGGTTGGTGGCGGCCGGCTGCGAGGGCCTGGTGGTGTACCAGGAGACGTACGACGCGGGGACGTACGCGGCCGTGCACCTCAAGGGCAAGAAGCGCAACTACGCCTGGCGCCTGGGCGCGCCCGACCGGGGCGCGACGGCGGGCATGCGCCGGGTGGGTATCGGGGCGCTGCTCGGGCTGCACGACGACTGGCGGGTGGAGGCGCTGGCCGTGGCCACCCACGCCGGGGCGTTGATGCGCCGGCACTGGCGGACCGAGGTGACGGTGTCGCTCCCCCGCATGCGGCCGGCGGCCGGGGTGACGGTGGCACCCGGGGGCGACGTGGGCGACCGCGACTTCGTCCAGCTGCTGTGCGGCCTGCGGCTGTTGCTGCCGGACGCCGGGATCGTGCTGTCCACCCGGGAGCCGGCCACGCTGCGGGACGCGCTGGTACCGCTGGGCGTGACCCACATGTCGGCCGGGTCGCACACCGAGCCGGGCGGGTACGCGGAGGAGTCCGACGCCGAGCCCCAGTTCGAGATCGCCGACACCCGCACGCCGGGCGAGCTGGCCGCCGTGCTGCGGTCGGCCGGGTACGACCCCGTGTGGAAGGACTGGCAGCGGGCCTGAGCGCCGCCCGCGCCGCCCCGGCCGGCCCGCCCGGCCGCCCCCCCAAACTTCCATAACGCGCGACAGGCGAGTTTGTGTGCAGTAGTGGCGAATATGTCGGGACTACTGCACACGAAACGGCCCGGCTTTAGCCAGAAGCCGGGCGTGTCGATACCTCTTGGGTGAAACGGCGGCTTCTCGGATTCTTCGGCCTGTTCGCGGCGTTCGTTCTGCCCGGCATGGCGACCCCTGCCCACGCTCTCGCCGGCGCCGACGCGCCCTACCGGCGCATCCAGTTCCCGGTCGAGGGGTCGGTCAGCTACAGCGACGACTTCGGCGCCGCCCGTGCCGGCGGTCGCACCCACGAGGGCAACGACCTCATGGGCACCAAGCTCCAGCACGAGCTGGCGGCCGTCGACGGCACCGTGACCTTCGTGCGCAGCGACAGCAGCGGCTCGTCCGGGAACATGCTCACCATCACGGACGCCGAGGGCTGGCGCTACGTCTACATCCACATCAACAACGACACGCCCGGCACCGACGACGGCGCCAACCCGGCGACGTACCGCTTCGCCCCCGGCATCACCAAGGGCACCAAGGTCAAGCAGGGCCAGTTCATCGCCTACCTGGGCGACAGCGGCGACGCCGAGAGCACCGGCCCCCACCTGCACTTCGAGATCCGCCGCCCCGACAACACGGCCATCGACCCCTACACCAGCCTCCGCCTGGCCCAGGGCCTGCGCGCCTACAACCGCTGCGGCTACGACACCAACCCCACGCCCACACCGTCGGCCCAGTCGGCGGCCGGGTACTGGGTGCTGGGCAACGACGGCGGTGTGTTCTCCTTCGGCAACGCGCCCTTCTACGGCTCGACCGGCGGCATGCGCCTGAACCAGCCCATCGTGGGCATGGCGGCCACGCCCACGGGCAAGGGCTACTGGCTGGTGGCCAAGGACGGCGGCATCTTCGCCTACGGCGACGCCGGGTTCTTCGGGTCGACGGGCAGCATCCGGCTCAACAAGCCCATCGTGGGCATGGCGCCCACCGCGTCGGGCCAGGGGTACTGGCTGGTGGCCTCGGACGGGGGCATCTTCAGCTTCGGCGACGCCGGGTTCTTCGGGTCGACGGGCGGCCTGGTGCTCAACCAGCCGGTCAACGGCATGGCCCCCACGCCCAGCGGCAACGGGTACTGGCTGATCGCGGCCGACGGCGGCATGTTCAGCTTCGGCGACGCCGAGTTCGCCGGGTCGGTGCCCGGCCTGGGCATCAGCACGACGGTGACGGCCATGGCGCCCAACCGGGCCAACGCCGGCTCCGGCGGCGGGTACTGGCTGCTCGGTGCCGACGGCGGCATCTTCTCGTTCGGTGGGGCGCCGTTCTACGGCTCGGTGCCCGGCACCGGCGTGTGCGCGCCGCCCAGGGCTGTCCGCATCCGGCCCACGTTCACGGGCAGGGGCTACTGGGTGCAGACGGCAGACGGGTCGACCCTGGCATTCGGCGACGCCCTCGACGCGGGCGGGGTGGACGGGCTGAACCTGGGCAAGATCAGCACCATCGACTTGGTGCCGGTCCCGCCCAGGCGCTGACCCGCCCGACCCGACTCGTTCTCGTAACGCTCACGCCGGAATAGTGGGAGCCAGCGTTACGAGAACGGTGGGGGTAGGGCTACTTGGGGGCCATGCGGAGGGCGCCGTCCAGGCGGATGGTCTCTCCGTTCAGGTAGCCGTTCTCCACGATGTGCGCCACGAGGTTCCCGAAGTCGTCGGGCGTGCCCAGCCGCTTGGGGAACGGCACCCCGGCCGACAGCGCGGCCCGCGCCTCGTCCGGCAGCATGCCCAGCAGCGGCGTGTCCATGATGCCGGGGGCGATGGTGCACACCCGGATGCCCACGGCCGACAGGTCCCGGGCCGCGGGCAGCGTGAGCCCCACGATCCCGCCCTTGGACGCCGAGTAGGCCACCTGGCCGATCTGGCCGTCGAAGGCGGCGATCGACGCCGTGTTCACGATCACGCCCCGCTCGTTGTTCTCCAGCGGGTCGGTCTTGGCGATGGCCGAGGCGGCCAGCCGCAGCACGTTGAACGTCCCGATCAGGTTCACGTTGATGACGAACTTGAAGGCCTCGAGGTCGTGGGGCGTGGTGTCCCGGCCGATGACCCGCATGGCGATCCCCAGCCCCGCGCAGTTGACCGCCACCCGCAGCGGCCCACCCTCGGCTGCGGCGGCGACGGCGGCGGCGACCTGCTCGGGGTCGGTCACGTCGGCGGGCTTGAACTGCGCCCCATTGCCCAGCTCGGCTGCCAGCGCCTCGGCCGTGGCCGACTGGCGATCGAGGTCGAGGATGGTGACCCGCGCCCCAGCGGCGGCCAGACGACGGGCGGTGGCGGCGCCCAGACCTGAGGCGCCGCCCGTGACGAGTGCTCCTGCTCCGTTGATCTGCATGGTGCCGAACTTTACGGGCTACGAAATACGACGAATCTGGTCCCCCTGTTCGATACGGCCACCCTGCACGACCCGGGCGTACACGCCCAGGCACAGGTCCCTTGACCGCAGGGCCCGGGCCACGCCCAGGTCCCGGGCCACGCCGCCCGGCTGCTCTCGGGTGACGATCACGCAGCGCGTGGCCGGCTTGCCCACCAGCAGTTGCACGGAACCGATGGCCAGCGTCATGCCCAGCTCGACGGGCCCGTCGACCAACAGGTTGGGCCGAAAGCGGCGCACGTCCCAGCCGTCCAGGTCGGCCGTGGACAGCAGGTGCAGGGGCTGGGCGTCGACGAAGGAGCCCGGCGGCGTGCGGAACTCGTGCAGCGGCCCATCCCCTTCGGGCGTCTCCGGCGTCTCGACCACGCCGCGCTCGTCGGGCCCGCACTCCTCCAGGTGGACGGGCCGGCCCAGCCAAGCGGACAGGGCGGTGTCGGCGCTGGGCCCGGCACCCAGCACGGTCTCGCCGTTGGGCAGGCGCATGGCGAGAGACACGCCGGCCAGCACGGCCGCGGCGGACAGCAGCGCCGGCTCCGTCTTGGCCGACAGGACCTTGCCCGTGCGCCGGTCCATGACTGCGAAGTGGCGGTCTCCCCGCACCCCACGGTCGCCCACGTCGACGGCCTCGACCCGCTCGCCCTGCATCGACTTCACGGGATAGCGCCAGAGGCCCCGCACACGTCCGATCGGCTCCACGGCTCCGCGAGACTAGGGACATGGCGGACGTACGCCTACAAGCCTCGGGGCGGCGACCTCTCACCTTCGGCATCGCCCTGGTCATGACGGCCATCGCCTTCGAAGCCCTGGCCGTCACCACCGCGCTCCCGGTGGTGGTCAAGGACCTGGGTGGCCTCCGCCTCTACGGCTGGGCGTTCAGCGGCTTCATGCTGGCGAACCTCGTCGGCATCACCCTGACCGGGCCCGTGGCCGACCGCATCGGCCCCTTGCGTCCCGCCCTCGGCGGGTTGGCGCTGTTCGCCGGAGGGCTCGGGGTGAGCGGGGCGGCGCCGACCATGCTCGTCGTCGTCGTGGGCCGCGTGGTCGCCGGGCTCGGGGCCGGGACCCTGGTGTCCGTCGCCTACGTGGTCATCGGCTTGGGCTACCCGGAAGCCCGGCGGGCCCGGATGT
The DNA here is from genome assembly GCA_035651095.1 of Acidimicrobiales bacterium. GTDB lineage: Bacteria > Actinomycetota > Acidimicrobiia > Acidimicrobiales > JAUTXP01 > DASRGI01. The sequence goes on from DASRGI010000195.1 coordinate 8,317, forward strand.
TCGCCATCCTGTCCAGCGCGTGGGTGCTGCCGTCGCTCTTCGGGCCGCTCATCGCCGGCACGGTGGCCCAGCACTTCGGCTGGCGGTGGGTGTTCTTCGGCCTCATGCCGCTGATGGTGCTCGACGCGTGCCTCATCGTGCCGCCCCTGCGGTCGCTGCGGCCGGCGGCCCCTGGCGACGGCGCCCCCCACACGCCCATCCCCTTCGCCGACGCCACCCGGCTGGCCGCCGGCGCCGGCCTGGTGCTGGGCGGGATCGGTGCCCGTTCGGCCCTTGGCGCGGCGGTGGCCGTCGCCGGGTTCTTCGTGGCCCAGCGACCCTTCGCCCGCCTGGTGCCGGCGGGCACGCTGCGGGCCCGGGGCACCCTGCCCACGGCCATCGCCCTGCGCGGTCTCACCGCCTTCGCCTTCTTCACCTTCGACGCCTTCTTGCCCCTCACCCTCACGACCCTGCGCCACCAGTCCCCGACCCATGCCGCCCTCACCCTGACGGCGGGGGGCGTGAGTTGGGCGGCCGGTTCGTGGGTGCAGGAGCGCCGGGGCGCCCGGTGGGGCCGGCGGCGCACAGCCGTCACCGGCGTGCTGCTGCTCATGGCCGGCATGGCCGTGGCCTCGCTGATCTTCGTCCGGAGCGCGCCGGTGCTGCTCGCCCCGCTGGGCTGGCTCCTCAGCGGGTTGGGCATGGGCCTGTGCTACCCGACCACCAGCCTCACCGTGCTGGCCGAGGCGCCCGAGGGCCGGGTGGGCTCGGCCTCGTCGGCGCTGCAGTTGTGCGACGTCCTCGGGGTGGCAATCGGCACCGGCCTGGGCGGGGCGGCTGTGGCCGTTGCCGCGTCCAGCCACTGGGGTACGCGCCACGGACTCGAAGTGGCCGACCTGCTGTCCTTCCTGGTAGGCGGTTTGGCCCTGGTGACCGCCCGGCGCCTGCCCGCCAGTGCCGCAGGGCGGCCCGCCGCGGCGACGGCCCCCGTCGCTTAGACGCCCAGCACCTCGGCGATGGCGGCGACGACGTCGACGGCGTCGCGCTCTTCGATCACGGCCAGTGCCCCGGCCGACTTGGCCCGCTTGGTCATCTCGGGGTTGCCGCTGCCGGTGATGACGACGACCGCCGTCTCCGGCGACTCCGAACGCACGGTGGGGAGCACGGTCAGGCCATCGACGGTGGGCAACTCCACGTCGAGCAGCAACACGTCGGGACGGAAGGCACGGCACACGGGCAGCACCTCGTCGCCCCGGATGGACTCGGCCACCACGTCGAAACGGCCGTCAGCCTTGAGCGCCTCTCGCAGGAGGTGGCGCACCACGTCGCTGTCCTCGGCAATGGCGACGCGCATGGGCGGAGGCGCGCCCGGAGGCGGGGTCGGATTCGCTCGTTCCCGCTCGACGGCGTCGGCCATCAGTCGGGCGAAGACCTCCATCAGGTGGGGCGTGGCCGGGGTGACGGGCACGACTTCCCGACTCGCCGCGCAGAGCGTCCCGAACATGGAGCCGTCGGATGTGTGGACGGGAACGGTGACGAACGTGCGCAGGCCCAGCAACCTGGCCGCCGTGCACTCGGGGAAGTCCTCGGCGACGTTCGTGGACACGGCCGGGCCCCGGTTCAGGGCGTACTTGCAGATGGTCTCGTCCCAGTCGATGACGATGCCTTCGGGTACCTGCATCTTGCCCGAGTTGTTGACGTGGATGACTTCCTGCGTGCCCGCCTCCTCATCGATGCGAGTGAGGTAGGCAGACTCCATACCCGTCATGCGGCAGACCTCGACGAGCAGGGGTCGCGTGACGCCTTCCAGCGTCCCGTCGCCGGTCATGCTGCTCTGCACCGCGTTCATGACTTCGGCCTGGCGAGAGGTGGGCTTGTACCCCGTCCCCGATGCGGGCAGCAGGGAAGCGAACGGCGCCGGCGAGGAAAGGAGCTCCTCGATCTCGTGCGCGGGCAGCGGCTTGCTGAAGAGGAAGCCCTGCAGGTGGGCGCACCCCATGTTGCGCAGGATCTCCAACTGCTCAGCCGTCTCGACACCCTCGGCCACGGTGTCGAGGGCGAGGTTGTTGGCCAGGGCGACGACGGCCGCCACCACCGGGGCGCGAGTGCCGTCGCGGTCCACTTCGTCGATGAAGGACTTGTCGATCTTCAACTCGGTCACCGGAAGATGGCGCAGGCGGCTGAGCGACGAGTAGCCGGTGCCGAAGTCGTCGATG
>DASRGI010000196.1:0-6971 GCA_035651095.1 Acidimicrobiales bacterium
CACGGCGAGCGAGATCTGCTGGCCGAGCTGGGCGTGCCGCCGCAGTTCCACCCCATCGGCGCCATCACCCTGGGGTACCGGCCGGAGAACGAGCATCGGCGGGGGTCGGTGCTGAAGCGGCCCCGCACCACCTTCGAGGACTTCGCCCGCTTCGGCTCGTGGTGAGGCGGTTGGCTGCGTTGGATGGCCGTTCCGCCTGCAGTCGCCCACACAGAGACGCGGCGACTGCACACGAACGCCCAACCGGTGCGGCGGCCCGGTCAGTACAGGACAGAGCCGGCCAGGGAGGTGATCACGGCCCGGCAGCGGGCCAGCTCGGCAACGTCGGCGGACTGGAACGTGACGCGGCGGGGACCGGAGCGCTCGACGCCCGGCACCAGGGCCGCCACCTCGGCCATGGACGACTTCACCAGATCGACCTCGAGCACGAACGGCGGCGACGCCCGGTAGGGGCGCAGCGTTCCCGACATCGCGGCGGCTACCGCCTGGGTGGCAGCCCCCTCGATCAGCTCGCTCGCAACCCGGGGATGGAGGGACGCGCCCTGGCTGCGTCCCATCGCCTGCTTGACCGCCACGGTCTCCACCGAGCCCAGGCGGTCGGTGGCTTGGGCGCAAGCCTGCTGGTCGCCGGTGACCAGGCCCACGGGCACGCCCATGGCCCCGGCCACGGCGGCGTTGAAGTCGATCTCGCCCCACGGCTCCCCGTTGACTCGCAGGTCGTACACAGTGGCGCCCGAGTACGTGTGGTCGAGCACGGCCGACTCGGTTCCGGCCCGGGCGTGGTAGCCCACGAACAGGGTGACACCGAAGGCGGGCGTGAGCCCCTGGAGCATGCCCTGGGGGACCTTGGGCGAGCCCATCAGCAGTTCCGCCCGCTCGTCCAACCGGGCGGGGATGAGGTTGGCCATGTCACCGTGCGAGTCGTTCACCACCACCCGGCCCGCTCCGGCCGCGCACGCACCCCGCACCGCGGCGCTGGCCTCGTCGGTCATCAGCTCCCGGGCGGCGGCGTAATCGTCACTGCCGCGGGTGGTCTGGCGGGTGTGGACCACGCCGGCCACGCCCTCCAGGTCGATCGAGATGAAAACGTCCATAGCGACGTGCAGCATGGCGGTGAGCGGGCGGCCCCGTCGTCGTGCGGGCGGCGCACAGTGCCCACGTCCCGCCGCCCGATCGCACCATGACCTACGTGGACGGGCTGTGCTTCCTCGGGAGCGACGCCGACATCAAAGCCAGCGGCCTTGCCGCCTTCATCTGCGACGTGTCGGCCCACGAGGACGGCTCGGTGGTGCGGTCGTTCGACGGGGTGTGCGTCGCCACGGCCGGGGCCCGGCGCCGGCTGCGGGCCGGGGGCGCCGCCTTCCTCGCCACCTCTGCCGCCGACCTGCGACAGGCGTCCGCCCGCGGCCGCACCGCGGTGGTGCTCCAGGTCCAGGGGTGCGACGCCCTGGGCGGCGACCTGGACCGCATGCTCGTGCTGCACGAACTGGGCGTGCGCGTGCTCCAGCTCACCCACCACCACGACAACGCCCTGGGCGGCGGGTGCCTGGAGCGGGTACCCACCGGCCTGACCCCGCTGGGCGTCGCCGCCATCGAGGCCATGAACAGCTTGGGCGTGATCCCCGACGTGGCCCACGCCTCCGAACTCACGGCCCTTGACGCGCTGGCCGCGTCGAGGCGGCCGGTGATCGTGTCCCATACGGGCCCGGGCGCGTTGGTCGCCAACCCCCGGTGCGCCAGCGATGCCGTGCTGCGGGGCGTGGCCCGGTCGGGCGGGGTGGCCGGGCTGTTCATGATGAGCTTCTGGGTGACGCCCGAGCCCGAGCCCACGGTCGAGGCGTGGGTGCGGTCGCTGCGGCACATGGTCGACGTGGCTGGCATCGAGCACGTGGGCGTGGCCAACGACTTCCCGCTGGCCGGCGAGGGTGGGGGCGGCTCGCTGAAGCCGTACCTGCCGTGGTGGGAGCGGCAGGCGGCGGCCGGCATCCCTGGGTTCGATCGCCCGCCCGCCCATGTGGTGTTCCCCGAGTTGAACCACATCCGGCGCATGGACGCCCTGCACGACGGGCTGCGGCGGGCCGGGTTCACCTCGCGCCAGTGCGAGCTGGTGCTGAGCGGGAACTGGTTGCGCGTGCTCGCCGAGGAGTTGGGCTGAGTGGCCCGGCGGGACGTGGTGGCCTGGCTCAAGGACCACGCCGTGCCGATCGCCACGTGCGAGCCCGACTCGGGACTGGACGACCTCCGGCCTTTACGGCCCATGTTCGCGGGCGCTCGCGTGGTGGGCCTGGGCGAGTCGACCCACGGCACACGTGAGTTCTTCCAACTCAAGCACCGGTTGATCGAGTTGCTGGCCGGCGACCTCGGCGTCACCCGGGTCGGCTTCGAGGCCAGCCTGCCCGACTCGATGGCCGTCGACGACTTCGTGCGCGGGTACCGGGACGACGCCGAGGCCGTGGTCACAGGCATGCGCTTCTGGACGTGGAACACCGAGGAGGTGGTGTCGTTGGTGCGGTGGATGCGCGCCGCACCGCACGCCATGCGCTTCCACGGTTTCGACATACAACACCCCTCGGGCGCCGTGCTCGCCGTGCTCGACTACCTCGACTCGGTGGACCCTGTGTGGGCGGCGCGCGCCGTGCGGCTCTTGGGACCGCTGGGCAACGACGACCGGGCCCGGTCGTTCCCGGGCCTGGCTCCCGCGGCGCGGGAGCGGACCGTGGGCTTCGCCCGCGAGTTGTGCGAGCGACTTCATGCCGCAGGAGCGCCGGTGGCCGTTCGCCGCCCCGCCGAAGCCGTGCGGCAAGGGGCCGAGCTGCTGCATGACCTGCCCCACGCCACCGACCACCGGGAGCGGGCCATGGCCGACAACCTGACCGCCGTGGCCTCGGATGGGCCAGTGGTGGCGTGGGCCCACAACGGCCATGTCCAACGGGCTCCGGTGGTGGGAACCACCATCCCCGGCATGGGCGCCCGGCTGGCCGACCGGTTCGGCGCCCGCTACGTGCCCGTGGGGTTGGTGTTCAACCGGGGATCGTTCCGGGCCCAGGCGTTGCCGGGCGCCAGGTTGCAGGACTTCACGGTGGCGCCCGGTCCGGCCGACTCGCTCGACCGGGTGTTGGCCGAGGTGGGCCACCCCATGTTCGCCGTCGACCTGCGCCAGGCGCCCGAGCGCGGGCCGGTAGCCGACTGGCTGGCCACGGCACCGCCCAGCCGCACCATCGGATCGGCCTACGCCCACGAGCGCGACGCTCGCTTCTGGCGGGGCGGCAACCCCCGGGAGTCCTTCGACGTGCTCGTGTTCGTGAACGAGACAACGGCATCCCGGGCCAGCGAGCCGGTGCGCCCCTATCGCCCGCCCGTGCGCCACCGAGCGCCGGTGAACCTCGACCTGGCCCGGGGTCGGGCGGGCGCGGTGCCGCCCGGCTGGAACGCAGTGCGCGGCCCGGCTGCGGGCGCGTTCCGGGTGGCGGTGGTGGACGACGGTCGCGGGGGCCGGGCCGCCGAAGTGGCCCGGCTGAGCGGGCCCTGGCGCTGGGGCGTGGGGCGGTTGCACCAGCGATTCGACGCCCGGCCGTGGCGGGGCCAGACCGTGCGCCTGTCGGTGGAGGCCAGGGTCGAGGGCAGGGACCGCACGGCCCAAGCCCAGGTCCGTATCGAGGTCGACGGCGCCGGCGGCGGTTCGACCGTCGTGGGCAGCAGCCGCTGGCGCCGGTACCAGGTCGAAGCCGGCATACCCGCCGACGCCCGGGACCTCACCGTCTGCGTCCAACTGGCCGGGCACGGCCGCGTGCTCGTGCGGGCGCCCCGCTTCGAAATCGGCGCTTACGTGACCTTGAGAGACGCCACCGCATAGGGACGGGTGCCGTCGTGGTACTCGAAGGTTCCAGTGGACAGGGGGCGGTAGTCCCAACTGGCGCCGGGGGCGATTTTGGGCGAGGTGAAGGACCCGTTCTCGGCCTCCACCGACCGGGGTATCGAGTCGGCGTTGGTCCAGCGCACCACCGTGCCGCGGGGGACGGTGACGTCCGAGGGGGCGAGTTGGCCGCCGGACGCATTGTCGCCCTGGATCTTGATGACGAACGGGGTGGCGGGCGCAGCCGCGGTCGTCGACGTGGGCCGGGGAGGGGCGGTGGTGGCCACCGGCTTGGCCGTGGTCGAGGTGGTGGACGTGGGCCGGGGCACCGCGGTGGTGGCCGCCGCCGCGGCGGTGGTCGTGGTGGTGCACTCCCCCAGGCGGCAAGCGCTGGTGGTGGTTCGCCCGTCCTTGGCAGCCAGGCCGCCACCCACCTTGGTGGCGCTGCTGCACCCCGCGGCCAGCACCGCTAGGCCCATAATCCAATATCTTAAAAACGCCTTGACAATATATTTTTGTCGGTGTCTCATGGCACTCGTCTGCACACCCCGTACTTGAAGGCGGAGCGCCCGCGTGTCACAGCCCAAGGTGAGGAAAACCGACGGGGCCGATGCCCTCGGCCCGCGGACGGCCCAGGCCTACCGAGAAGTGAAGCGCCGGATCGTCGACCTGGAGTTGGCGCCCGGTGCCGTCTTCACCGAGGGCGAGGTGGCGGCCGAACTGGGCCTGTCCAAGACCCCGGTGCGGGAGGCGCTGGCCCGGTTGCAGGTGGAGTCGTTTGTCGAGGTGGTGGGCCGGTCCGGCTACCGGGTCGCGCCCGTCACCGTGAAGTTGGCCACCGACCTGTTTGCCCTCCGCTCGCTGCTCGAACCCGAGGCCGCCGCCCTGGCCGCCGGGCGGGCGCACGACCGGGCCGACCTGGCCCGGCTGCGGCGGCTGGCCCGGTCGGGCACCAACGCCGAGTTCCACCTGGCCGTAGCCCGGGCGGGCGCCAACGCCAAGCTCGCCGATGTCCTGGAGAACGTCCTCGACCACCTGTCCCGCCTCGATGCCATCGCCCGGGCCCTGGGCAGCGAAGGGGCCGACCGCGGCCACGCCGACTTGGTCCATGCCATCGCCCAGGGCGACACCGCCGCCGCCCGAGCCGCCGCGCACGCCCATGTGGAGGCCTCCCACCAACGCATCCTGGCCGCCCTGCTCGCCAGCACCAGCGTGGCCACGACCGAAGTGACGACGCCGTGAACGACGCGCCCCTCGCTGCTCTGGTGGGCGCCGACACCACGGTGCCGGTGGTCGACGGCCGCCGCGTGCGCTACGTGAACCTCGACTACGCGGCCAGCGCCCCTGCCCTGATGGAAGTGGCTGAGGCGGTGGGCGAACTGCTGCCGTGGTATGCCAGCGTGCACCGGGGCGCGGGCTACAAGTCCCTTGTGTCAACGGCCGTGTACGAGGAAGCCCGCAGCGCGGTGGCCGCCTTCGTGGGGGCCCGACCGGACGACGCCGTGGTCTTCACCCGCAGCACCACCGACGCCCTGAACATCCTGGCCGGAGCCGTGCCCGAGGGCGGCCGCGTGGTCACGTTCGACGCCGAGCACCACGCCAACCTCCTGCCCTGGCGCCGCCGGTCATTCGTCCACCTGCCCACGCCTGCCACGCCGGATGCCGCCGTCGACGCCATCGACGACTTCCTCGCCAACGCGCCCAACCCAACCGAGACGCTGGTGTCCGTGGCCGGGGCGTCGAACGTCACCGGCGAACTGTGGCCCATCGCCCGCCTGGCCGAAACCGTCCACCGCCACGGGGCCCGCCTGTGCGTGGACGCCGCCCAGTGGGCACCCCACGCGCCCATCGACATGGTGGCCGAGGGCATCGACTACCTGGCCCTGTCGGGCCACAAGCTGTACGCGCCCTACGGCTCGGGCGCCCTCGTCGGCCGCACCGATTGGCTGGCCACGGCCGAGCCCTTGGTGGCCGGCGGGGGCGCCGTGCAGTTCGTGAGCGTGGACGACGTGCAATGGGCCGATGTACCCGGCCGGTTCGAGGCGGGTTCGCCCAACGTGGTGGGGGCGGCCGCCCTCGGAACGGCCTGCCGGGCGCTGGCCCGCATCGGCATGGACAAGGTCGCAGCCCACGAGCACGAGGCCCTGTCGTACTTGCGGCAGCAGTTGGCCGGCGTCGCCGCCTTCGAGCAATACGCCCTGTGGCCGGACAGCCCGCGCATTGCGGTGGTGACCGGCAACCTGGCCGGCCGCCCTCACGGGCTGGTAGCCACCGCCCTGTCAGCCGAGTACGGGATCGGCGTGCGGGACGGCTGCTTCTGCGCCCACCCTCTGATGATGCAACTCCTCGGGGTCGACCCCACCTGTGCGGCCGAGACCCGGGCGGCCATGGCCGAGGGTCGGCTTCGGGAAGTGCCCGGCGCCGTACGCATCAGCACCGGCCTGGGCACCACCTCGCACGACATCGATGCCGTGGCCGCCGCCCTGGCCCAAGTGGCCGATGGCGGTCCCCGCTGGCAGTACCGCTGGTCCGAGCAGGCCGGCGGCTGGAGGCCCGACCCCGAGACGCGCCCGCTCCTCCCTTTCTCACCCGCTCCCAAGGAAGACCTATGCAGACCATGAACGGGACAACCCGGCGCCGTCGGGCCGGCACATCGGTGGCCGTGGCGAACGCGACCGACTTCCAGCGCCTTTTCGAACAGTTGCGCGACAACATCGAGACGGTCGTCAAGGGCAAGCGCGATGTGGTGACCCTGTCCCTCGTGGCCGTGCTGGCCGAGGGCCACGTGCTGTTCGAGGACGTGCCGGGCACGGGCAAGACCATGCTGGCCCGGGCCCTGGCCCAGTCGATGGCGGCCGACACAACGCGCATCCAGTGCACGCCCGACATGCTCCCGGGCGACATCACCGGCTCATCGATCTACGACCAGAAGACGGGCCAGTTCGAGTTCCAACCGGGACCGGTGTTCACCAGCGTGCTGCTGGCCGACGAGATCAACCGGGCTACGCCCAAGACCCAGTCCGCCCTGCTGGAAGCCATGGCCGAGCGGCGGGTCTCGGCCGACGGGACCACCCGCAACCTCCCCCGGCCCTTCTTCGTGCTGGCCACCCAGAACCCG
>DASRGI010000197.1:0-4089 GCA_035651095.1 Acidimicrobiales bacterium
CGCAGCATGACCACTCTCGACCACCAGCAACTGCTTGCCGAGATCGACGAGGAGGTCCGGCGCCGCCGGGAGTCGGGCGAGATCCCGGCCGACCTGGAGCGGGAGCTGGACATGGTGTTCGCCCGCTTCGCGCCCGTCGACGCCCTGGAGGCCGACTTCGAGCAGGTGCTCACCCGGGCCGAGCAGGCGACGTTCATAGACACCATCGCCCCGGTGGAGTCGAGCCGTCCCGTCGTCCCCTATTTCAAGCGCCTCGTGCGCAAGGCGATCGGCTGGTACCTGCGTTATGTCGCCCAGCAGACGAGCACCTTCGCCCACGCCATCACCCGGGCCCTGCGCCTGTTGGGGGAGCGGGTGGAGAAGCTGGAGGAGGCCTCGCCGGCGGGGCTGCGCCACGTCCCCGTCGACACCACCATGCCCGACGCCGATCACTGGGTTCCCTTCGTGGGCCACCAGTTGGCGGGCGTCACCGGTCGGGTGGTGGTGACGGAAGTGGGCGACGGCCGGCTGTTGCAGCACCTGGTCGACGCCGGCATCGATGCCTACGGCGTGGACCCGCGGGAGCAGGCATCGCCGCTGGAGATCAGGGTGGACGAAGCCCTCGCCCACCTGCGCGCCCTGCCCGACGCGTCGGTCGACGGCGTGGTGCTGGCCGGTTGCGTCGACCGCTTGCCCGCCGCCGCCCTGGTGCACTTGGCCGAGCACGCCATGAAGGCCGTCGCCCCCGGTGGCGCCGTCGTCGTGGTGAGCGCCGACCCCCGGGCGTGGGCTCGACGCCGGCCCGCGGTCACCGTCGACCTGTCGCCCGGCCGCCCCCTGCACGCGGAGACCTGGCAGCGGTTGCTGGGTGGTGGCGAGGTCGTGGCCGGACCCGCCGAGCCCGGCGGGTTGCAGCCGGTACCCAAGGGCCACGCCGTGCTCAACGAGAACCTGTCCCGGCTGAACGACGCCTTGTTCGGCCCCACGTCGTACGCGGTGGTCGCCCGCCGCCCTGCGTAGCTGACCGTGGTCGACGCCATCCACCAGTTCGTGCCGTCGTTCGCGCCGCGCGACGCCATCGGCACCCACACCAGGGCCGTGCGCCGGCTGCTCAACGAGATGGGCATCGAGTCGGACATCTACGTGCGCGAGTCGCGCGACGTGGCCAAGGGCGAGGTGCGCGACTACCTGCGCTACGAAGTCCCCCGCCCCGGCCAGCGCACGTGGCTGCTGTACCAGCTGTCGACGGGCAGCAAGATGGTCGACTGGTTGCTGGCCCGCCCCGAGCCCAAGCTCGTCGACTACCACAACATCACGCCGCCCCAGTTCTTCTTCCCGTGGGAGGCGCACATCGGCGTGGAGCTCGACCACGGCCGGCAGCAGATCCCGGTGTTGGCCCAGGGCACGGACCTGGCGTTCTGCGACTCGGCGTACAACGAGAGCGAGCTGGTCGAGTACGGCTACCCCAAGACCGTGGTGGCCCCCATCTTCGTGGACTACGCCAGCTTCGACGCCGGGTGCGACGAGCGCCTGCTGGATTCGCTGCAGTCCACCAAGCGGGGCGCCGATTGGCTGTTCGTCGGGCGGGTGTCGCCGAACAAGTGCCAGCACGACATCGTCAAGGCCTTCGCCGCCTACCGGCGCCTGCACGATCCGCACGCCCGGCTCACGCTGGTGGGCGGGTCGTCGTCCCATGCCTACGAGACGGCCATCACCGAGTACGCGGCGGCGCTGGGCATCGGTCACGCCGTCACCTTGGCGGGGTCGGTGAGCCAGCAGGCGCTGGCCGCCCACTTCCGTACCGCCGACGTGTTCGTGTGCCTGTCGGAGCACGAGGGCTTCTGCGTGCCGCTGCTGGAGGCCATGCACCACCGCGTGCCCGTCGTGGCCTACGGCGCGTCGGCCGTGCCCGAGACGCTGGCGGGAGGCGGGCTGCTGCTGGCCGACAAGTCGCCCGTGTCGGTGGCCGCGGCCGTGGACCGGGTGGTGCACGACGCCGCGTTGCGCGCCGCGCTGGTCGAAGCCGGGCAGCAGCGGTTGGAGGACTTCAGCACCGAGCGGGTGAAGGCCCGCTGGATCGAGGCCATCCGATCGCTGGTGGGTTGAGGCGCCGCCATGGCGAACCTCCACCAGTTCGTGCCCACCTTCGAGCCCGGCGCCGTGGGCAACCACATGGTCGAGCTGCAACGGCTGTGGCGGGAGTCGGGGCGGGGGGAGGCCGAGATCTTCAGTGAGCACGGCCCTGCTCGCCGCTTCGACGAGTACGGCACCCGCAAGTTCCCGGCCCGGCCTGACGACGTGCTCGTGTACCAGATGGCCATCGGCTCGACCGTGGCCGACTTCGTGCGCGACCGGCCGGAGACGCTCGTCCTCAACCACCACAACCTCACGCCCGTCGAGTTCCTGGAGCAGTGGGAGCCCACGGCCACGTGGGGCGTGCAGTGGGGCCACGCCCAACTGCGGGAACTGGCCGCTCGGTCGAGCCTGGCCGTGGCCGTGTCCAGGTACAACGCCGAGCAACTGGCCGAGGCGGGCTACCGGCGGGTGGAGGTGGCGCCCGTGCTCGTGGACCTCGACCACTTTCAACGCGAGGTGGAGGCCGAGGCCCTCGGCGCCCTCCAGGCCAACAAGGCGGGGGGCGGGGCCGACTGGTTGTTCGTGGGCCGGCTGGCGGCCAACAAGTGCCAGCACGACGTGGTGCGGGCCTTCGCCCTGTACCGGGCCGTGTACGACCCCAACGCCCGGCTGCACCTGGTGGGTGGCGCGCCCGCCGACGCGTACCGCGCCGCGCTGGACGGCGTGGTGGAGGCGTTGGGGCTGCGAGGGGCGGTGAGCATCACCGGCTCGGTGTCGCCCGGCGCCCTGAGCGCGTACTACCGCGCCGCCGACGTGTTCGTGTGCCTGTCCGAGCACGAGGGGTTCTGCGTGCCGTTGCTGGAGGCCATGCAGAACCGGGTGCCGGTGGTGGCGTACGCGGCCGCCGCCGTGCCGGAGACGCTGGCCGGCGGTGGCCTGCTGCTGGCGTCGAAGCAGCCCACGACCGTGGCCGCGGCCGTGCACCGCGTGCTGTCTGACCCGGCCGTGCGCGACGGTCTGGTGGCGGCCGGGTGCGAGCGGTTGCAGTCCTTCACGCTGGCCCGGTCGCGCCAGCGTTGGTTGGACGTGCTGGCGGGGCTGTCGTGAAGGTCGCCTACGTCCTGCCCCGCTACGGCGAGGAAGTGGTGGGCGGGGCCGAGCACGCCATCCGCATGATCGCCGAGCGGTTGGTGTCGCACGTGGGCTGGGAGGTCGACGTCCTCACCACCTGCGCCCTCGACGCTCGCACGTGGGCCGACGACTACCCCGCCGGTGAGGTCGAGATCAACGGTGTGCGCGTGCACCGCTTCCCCTCCGTGTCCGGGCGCCATCCCGACTTCGACAGCTTCAGCAACCATGTGCTGCTCGGTCCCGAACCCTCGCGGGCCGATCAGGAGCGGTGGGTGGAGATGCAGGGCCCTGTATGCCCGGACGTGGTGGACGCGGCGGTGGCCAGCGACGCCGGCGTCGTCATCTTCAAGCCCTACCTCTACTACCCGACGGTGTACGGCGTGCCCAAGCTGGGGGAGCGGGCGCTCATGCACCCGGCCGCCCACGACGAACCCGCGCTGCGGCTGCCCATCCTCCGGCACGTGTTCGCCGAGTGCCGCGGCTTCGTGTTCAACATGGTCGGCGAGCGCCGCCTGGTGGAGCAGCACTTCGACGTGGCCAACCGGCGCCAGCTGGTGCTGGGGTTCGGGATCGACACGTCGCCCGGTGACGCCGCCGCCGCCCGCACGACCTTTGGCATCGGGCCGGACGAGCCCTACCTGCTGTCCATCGGCCGGGTGGACGAGAGCAAGGGCAGCCTGCTGCTGGCCAAGTGGTTCGCCGCCTACAAGGACCGTCACCCGGGGCCGCTGAAGCTGGTGCTGGCCGGGCAGGTGGTCGACGCCCCGCCCGACCATCCCGACATGGTGTTGGCCGGGATCGTGCCCGAGCAGTTGAAGTGGGACGCCCTGGCCGGGGCCACGGCCGTGGTCCAGCCGTCGCCCTACGAGTCGCTCTCGCTGGCCCTGCTGGAGGGTTGGGCCG
>DASRGI010000198.1:0-7722 GCA_035651095.1 Acidimicrobiales bacterium
TGGGCCGGTGATGATGTGGGGCCTGGCCGCCGGCCTGCCGGCTGGTCTCCTCGGCGGCCGGGCCGCGGCCGTACTGCACCTGCCTACCCAGGTGCTCATCTCCTGGGTGGCCTTCGTCGCCCACCGGGCCGCCGCCCTGCACGCCGGCGTGGTGGGCGCCTCCCACCTCGTCGGCCTGGCTGCGGGCGTGGGCACGGCCCGGGCCGGCCGTTGGATAGCGTCCGTGCGTGCGCCTCGATCTCGGTCGCCGTAGGTACGACGTCACCACGCGCGCCCTCGTCATGGGGATCCTCAACCGCACGCCCGACTCGTTCTACGACCGCGGCGCCTATTGGGACTTCGACGCATTCCTGCACAAGGCCGAGCGCCTGGTGGAGGAGGGTGCCGACCTGCTCGACGTCGGCGGCGTCAAAGCCGGTCCCGGGCCCGAGGTCACCGAGGCCGAGGAGTTGGAGCGGGTGATTCCCGCCGTCGAGGCCCTGCATGCCCGCTTCGACGTCCCCCTGTCGGTGGACACGTGGCGGGCGTCCGTGGCCAAGGCCGCCTTCGCCGCGGGCGCGGTGGTGGGCAATGACATCAGCGGGTTCGCCGACGACGAGTACCTGCCGGTGGCCGCCGCCGCCGGGGCCACCGTCGTGGCCACCCACATACGGCTCGCGCCCCGCGTGCCCGATCCGGAGCCGCACTACGACGACCTGGTCGCCGACGTGTGCGACTTCCTGGTCGAGCGCGCCCGTCGGGCCGAGGCGGCCGGCCTGGGCCCCGAGCGGATTGTGCTCGACGCCGGTCTGGACCTGGGCAAGACGCCGCAGCAGTCCCTGACTCTGCTCCGCGAGTCGGGTCGCCTTGCCGCGCTCGGGTACCCGCTTCTCCTGTCGGCATCCAACAAGCGGTTCCTCGGCGAGGTGCTGGACTTGGAGATCGGCGACCGGAACGACGCCTCGCTGGCCGCCACCGCCCTGGGTGTCGTGCACGGCTGCCGCATCATCCGGGCCCACGACGTGCGCGGCACCCGCCGCACCTGCGACGTGATCGCCGCCATCTTGGAGGCCCCGTGAGCGCGGCGGGCGCAGCCGTGAACGCCTGGTATGTGAAGGGCGACGACGAGGTGCTGGTCAGGGAACGGGTGTCGGCCCTGGTGGGCGAGCTCACCTCGGACCCCTTCGCCGTCGAGGATTTCTCCGGCGACGACTACGACATCGCCGCCGTGGTCGACGCCTGCCTCACCCCCCCCTTCCTGGGTGATCGCCGAGTGGTGGTGGCCCGTGCCATCGGCCGGTTCAAGGCCGACGAGCTGGCGCCCCTCCTGCACTGGCTGGACGACCCGCTTCCCACCACCGCCCTGGTGGTCGCGGCGGGGGGCGGCCAGGTGTCACAGAAGCTGGTGAACGCGGTGAAGAAGGTGGGCACGGTCCTCGACACCGCCGTGGGGTCGGGAAAGGCCCGCACCTCCTGGCTGGTGGGCCGCCTCAAGGAGGCGCCCGTGAAGCTCGATGCCGCCGCCGGCCACGCCTTGGGCGAGCACCTGGGCGAGGACGTGGCCCGGCTCACCAGCCTGCTCGAGGCCCTGGCCGCGGCATACGGCCAAGGGGCGGCGGTCGGATTGGACGAGCTGGCGCCGTTCCTGGGCCAGGCCGGATCGGTGGCCCCTTGGGACCTCACCGACGCCATCGATCGGGGCGACACGGAGACGGCCTTGGTCCACCTGCACCGCCTGCTGGACGCGGGGGAGCGCCACCCGCTGGTCGTGATGGCCACCCTGCACCGGCACTACGCGGCCATGCTGCGCCTGGACGGGTCGGGCGTGGCCGGCGAGCAGGACGCTGCGACCCTGCTCGGCACCGCTCCCTTCCCGGCCAAGAAGGCCCTGGCCCAGGCCCGGCGGTTGGGATGGGAAGGCATCGCCCGGGCCATGACGCTGCTGGCCGACGCCGATCTCGCCCTCCGGGGCGTGGCCGGGTGGCCCGACCAGCTGGTGATGGAGGTGCTGGTGGCCCGGCTCAGCCGCCTGGGCGCTCGCCGCCGGGCGGGCGCCGGGCGGCGCTGAGTCCCCGGGACCGGCGCGCCGCGAGCCGCCGCGCCCGTGGGCCGGCGCGCCGCAGCCGCTGCGCCCGTGGACCGGCGCGCCGCAGCCGCTGCGCCCGTGGACCAGCACCGGCACTGGCTGCCCAGTTGCGTGTGCAGCGTTCGACCCGGCGTCGGCTCTGCCCACCACGTCGCCGTCGGCATCGCCTGGCGGCGCGTTCCGTGTGCAGTAACTCGCGACTATCGCGTATGACTGCACACAAAACGATGGCGCTGGGCGGGGCTGCGGTCCGGCGCGAGCCGCGCCCGTACCCAGAAGTCCGACGGCTGCACGCGAAGCGGCGCCCCCTCGGGGGCGCCGGCAGGAGCGGTGAAGACCGGTGGACTACGACTCGGCGCTGGAACCCGCGGCCAGGGCGGCGATGCGACGCATGAGGCGGGACTTGCGGTTGGCCGCCTGGTTCTTGTGGATGACGCCCTTGGCCGCCGCCTTGTCCAGCCGCTTCACGGCCTGGCGCAGCGCGTCGGCGCTGGTCTCGGCGCCGGACTCGGCGGCCTGCACGGCAGTCTTGACACGCGTCTTGAGCTCCGACCGGACCGCCTTGTTGCGAAGGCGGCGACGCTCGTTCTGCCGGTTGCGCTTGATTTGGCTCTTGATGTTCGCCACGAGGGCAAGAGGGTAGCAGGGGGCCAGTACGATGCCCCACCCGTGACCCGACCCCGCATCGCCATCGCTCCCAGCCCGGCGCCGGACTGGGCGGTTGCGGCGGTGGAGGCGGGAGGCGGGCAGGTGGTCGACACACCGGCCGAGGCCGAAGGCGCCGTGTGGCTGTCGTGGGATCCGGCCCAGGCCACGGCCTTCCTGGCCGCCGCCCCCGGCCTGCGCTGGGTCCAGCTCCCGGCCGCAGGCATCGAGCGCTTCTTCGAGCACGGGGTCTTCGACCAGGTCGGCCCGGCCAACGGCGGCCCGGCCCACGACGGCCCGGCCCACGACGGCCCGGCCAACGGCAGCCCGGCCAACGGCGACCCGGCCCACGGCGGCCCGGCGTGGACGGCGGCCCAGGGTATCTACGGCCCGGGCGTGGCCGAGCACGCGCTGGCCCTCCTCCTGGCCGGCCTACGCCAGCTCCACGAGCGGTCTCGTGCCACCAGCTGGGGCAAACCGGCGGGCCGCTCGCTCTTCGGCGGCCGGGTGACGATCCTCGGCGCCGGGGGCATCACCCAACACCTCCTTCGCCTGCTGGAGCCCTTCGGCGTCGACACCACAGTCGTGCGCCGCAAGCCCGAGCCACTCGCAGGTGCCACACGCACGATCGGCCTCGACCGCCTGCACGACGCCCTGCCCGGTGCCGACGGCGTGGTCGTTGCCCTGGCCCTCACACCGGACACCGTGGGCGTCATTGCCGAGCCCGAGCTGCGGGCCATGGAAGGGCACGCCTGGCTGGTGAACGTGGCCCGGGGCCGGCACGTCGTCACCGACGACCTGGTGCGGGCCCTGGACGAGGGCTGGATCGGGGGTGCCGCCCTCGACGTCACGGACCCCGAACCCCTGCCCGACGGCCACCCGCTCTGGGGCCACCCCCGCTGCCTCATCACCCCGCACAGCGCCAACACGCCGAGCATGACCGTCGGGCCCCTGTCCGAGCGCATCCGGGAGAACGTGCGCCGCTTCGGGGCGGGCGAGGAGCTGCTCGGCCTGGTCGACTTCGGCGCCGGCTACTGACGCCGGCACGACGGGCACCGGCACGACCGGAGCCGGCACGACCGGAGCCGGCCGGCACACCCGGTGGGCGAGGACGACGGCGCCCACCACGATCAAGATGTCGCCCAGGCTGAACACGTTGTGCAGCGGCCACGCCCGGGGGATGGCGAACACGTCGCCCAGGAACGACAGCCGGGCATGGGGCACGACCGTCGAGTTCACGAAGGAGCCGGGCCCGCCCCAGGAACCGCCCCTCGAACCGCCACCCGGCCCGGCGCTCAGCCCGGCCATGGCGAGGGCCTGGGCGCTGGCCGGCATCACGCCCCGGTTGGCCAGCAGGGCGGCGGCGTTGGCCGACGTCCCCGCGGTCACGACCCATATGCCCGGAAGGTGGAGGTTGGCCAGCAGGTAGCCGCACCCCAGCAGGTAGGTGACGCCGTTGAGGATGGCGGCCGTGTCGTGGGACAGCGGCGCCTTCAGGGCGACGGTCTGGAGCACGAGGGCGGTGGCCAGCACCGGCCACCGCCGGAGGCGCAGCCGGCCCAACGCTCGCACGTCGCCACCGGCCAAGGGCACGGTGGCCAGGCCGAGCACGAACGCGACCAGCAGGAGCACGGGTCGACTATCGGCGCCCGGCGCCCACTCCCTGAGACGAGAACTAGCTCTTTTTCACTATGAGTGTTCAAGTCATCGGCACGCCCTGCCGATCAGGGGGGACAGCTCCTCACCCGAGGGGCAACCGTTGAGGAGATCGTCCAATGAAGGCACGCCTGTTGCGGGTGGCCTGGGGGATCGCCGGACTCACCGCGACGGTGGCGCTGCTCGGCGCTCCCCGGAAGTGGTAGCGGCGGCCCGGAGCGCGTCTGCATGGCACTTTCCACGGAGGGAAGGGAGCGGTCTGTAGCGGCGCGGCGCTTGGTCACCGCCGTCACCGTCGCCGGCCTCGGTTGCCTGGCCACGGCCACGGCCCTCGACTGGCGGACCCTGGCACTGAGCCCGTCCGGCCACGTCCTGTTGTTCACCGCGCTCGTCGTGGTGGGCGAGCTGCTCCCCGTCCGGGTGCGCCGGGGCGACGGGGAGGAGGAGATCACCGTCTCCACTCCCTTCGCCTTCACCCTCCTCCTCACCTCGGGGCTGGCCGCCGCCTCGCTGGCCCTGGTGCTGGCGTCGCTGGTGGCCGACACCGCCCGGCGCAAGCCGCTCTGGAAGTCGCTCTTCAACGCCGCCCAGTTCGTTCTGTCGATGGCCGCGGCCGCGGCCGTGCTGCACACGGCCGGGCTCCACATGTGGCGCCCCCATCACGACATCCTGGCCGCCGAGCTGCCCGTCATGGTGCTGGCTGGGGCTGCCTTCTTCCTGGCCAACAACGTGCTCACCGGCGCAGCCATCGCCCTGGCCTCGGGCAGGCCGATCATCCCCTTCCTGCGTCGTGACTTCCTGTTCCAGCTGGGTACCACGGGCGTGCTCCTCAGCCTGGCCCCGATAGTCGTGGCCGCGGCCGACGACACGCTGCTGCTCGTCCCGCTGCTCGTCATGCCCATCGCCGCCGTACACAAGTGCGCGTCGATCCTCATGGCCAAGGAGCACGCGGCCCTGCACGACGCGCTGACGTCGTTGCCCAACCGCACGTCGTTCCGGGGGCGGGTGACCGAAGCCCTCGGCCGGGCCCAGCGGGCCGGCACGGCCACGTCCACCGCCGTCGTGCTCATCGACCTCGACCGTTTCAAGGAGGTCAACGACACGCTGGGCTACGGGATCGGCGACCTGCTGCTGCAACAGATCGGGCCCCGGCTGGCGGGCGTGCTGCGCGACACCGACACCATCGCCCGGCTGGGCGGCGACGAATTCGCCGTGCTCCTGCCCGACGTGACGAGCGAGATCGTTGCCATGGAGATCGCCGACCGCATGCTGGAGGCGCTCGAGCAGCACTTCGACCTCCCGGAGGTCGTGGTCGACATCGACGCCAGCATCGGCATCGCCCTGGCCCCCGCCCACGGCACCGACGCCGATGTCCTCATGCAGCGAGCCGACGTGGCCATGTACCTCGCCAAGGAGACCCGCTCGGGCTACCAGGTCTACGCCGCCGACCGCGACCCCTACAGCCCCCGGCACCTGAGCCTCCTGCACGACGTGCGCCACGCCTTGGAGGCCGACCAGTTCGTCCTGTACTACCAACCCAAAGCGGCCCTGGGGTCTGGGGAGATCGTCGGCGTCGAGGCCCTGCTGCGATGGATGCACCCGGAGCTGGGCGTCATCCTGCCCGACCGCTTCATCCCGCTGGCGGAGCGCAGCGGGCTGTCCCGGCCTCTCACGCTCTTCGTGCTGGAACAGGCCCTGCGGCAGCTGTCCGAGTGGCGTCGGGCGGGCATCGAGCTGCGCATGGCCGTCAACCTCACCGGCCGCAACCTCCACGACCCGAGCTTCCCGGTCGACGTGGCCCGGCTCCTTGCATCGAGTGGCCTCCCGGCCGACTCGTTGCTGCTGGAGATCACCGAGAACAGCGTGATGACCGACCCCAACCGCGTGCTCGGCGTCCTCAAAGCCCTGCGGGAGATGGGCGTGGAGCTGGCCCTCGACGACTTCGGCACCGGCTACTCGTCGCTCGCCTACCTGAAGCGCCTGCCCGTGCACGAGCTGAAGATCGACAAGTCCTTCGTGATGAACATGTCGGGAGACGAAAGCGACGCGGTGATCGTGCGGTCGACCATCGGCCTGGCCCGCAACCTGCGCCTCCGGGTGGTGGCCGAGGGCGTGGAGGACAAGGCCGCCTGGGACGAGCTGGTGAGCCTGGGGTGCGACGTGGCCCAGGGGTACTTCCTGTCCCGGCCTGTACCGCCCGCCCAGCTGACGGCCTGGCTCGGGCGCCAGCCGGCCCCTGCGGCCAAGGCGAAGCCGCCGCTGCGCGCTGTCAACTGAGCCGCCCGCCAGAATGGGGGGAACGTGACCTCCCTGGACCGCATCCGCAACCTCTCCATCGTCGCCCATGTCGATCACGGCAAGTCGACGCTGTCCGACCGCATCCTCGAGCTCACCGGCGCCGTCGACCCCCGGGACATGCGCGAGCAGTACCTCGACTCGATGGACATCGAGCGGGAGCGGGGCATCACCATCAAGGCCCAGAACGTGCGGGTGAACTGGAAGGACGCCGTCATCCAGCTCATCGACACGCCCGGCCACGTGGACTTCGGCTACGAGGTGAGCCGCAGCCTGGCCGCCTGCGAGGGCGTGGTGCTGGTGGTCGACGCCGCTCAGGGGATCGAGGCCCAGACGCTGGCCAACTGCTTCCTCGCCCTGGAGTCCGACCTCGAGATCGTGGCCGCGCTCAACAAGATCGACCTGCCCGCGGCCGACCCCGACCGTTACGCGGCGGAGATCGAGAACGTGCTCGGCATCCCGGCTGACGAGATCCTGCGCATCAGCGCCAAGACGGGCGAGGGCGTGCCCGAGCTTCTGGACGCGATCGTCGAGCGCATCCCCCCGCCCAAGGGCGATCCCGACGCGCCCCTGCAGGGGCTGATCTTCGACTCGTACTACGACCAGTACCGCGGCGTCATCTCGTCCGTGCGGGTGGTGAACGGCGCCATGTCCACCGGCAGCCGGTTGCGCTTCATGCAGGCGGGTGCCACCCACGACGTGGAGGAGATCGGGTTCCGGCTGCCCACGCCCACGCCGGTGGCGTCGCTCGGCCCGGGCGATGTGGGCTACCTCATCGCCGGCATCAAGGACGTGGGCGAGGCCCGTTCCGGCGAGACGGTGACCGAGACCGCCCGCCCGGCGCCGGCGCCGCTCCCCGGGTACCGCGACCCCAAGCCCATGGTTTTCTGCGGGCTGTACCCGGTGGAAGGCGACGACTTCTCGGACCTGCGCGACGCCCTGGAGAAACTGCGCCTGAACGACGCGTCGTTCACCTACGAGCCCGAGACGTCGGGGGCGTTGGGCTTCGGGTTCCGGTGCGGGTTCCTCGGGCTGCTGCACATGGAGATCGTGCGCGAGCG
>DASRGI010000199.1:0-27985 GCA_035651095.1 Acidimicrobiales bacterium
CCGATGGCGAGCCGGGGGATCCCCACTCCGTTCGGCCCCGAGGACCAACGGTTCTCGGGCCTGCTCGACCGGCCTCGCTTGGTGGTGCAGCCGTGAGCGCCGGCGCGGGCCTGCCTTGGCGCACGTTCGGCGACGGGCCCCGGCGGATCTTGTTCGCCCACTCCCTCACCGGCAACGGGTTGCGGGCCGAGCCGTTCATGGCGCCGCTGATCGAGCAGGGGTGGCAGGTGCTGGCCATGGACCAGCGCGGGCACGGCCAGGCCACCCGCGAGACCGACCCGGCCCGCTTCGCCGTGCGCGCCATGGGCGCCGACCTGCTCGACGTGCTGGACGAGGCGGGCTGGGACACGGCCTGGTTCGCGGGCGGGTCGATGGGTGCAGCCACCGCTCTGGCCGCGGCCGTGCAGGCGCCCGAGCGGGTGGAAGGGCTGGCCCTCCTGGCCCCGGCCGTCGGTCGCGCCGCCAACGCCGGCGCCCCCATGTTCCGGCGCATCGCCGACGGGTTCGCGGCCGGGGGCATGGACGGCGGCGTGGCCGCGTGGCGCCGGGAGATGGCCGCGGCGGGCGCCGCCGATCCCCAGCACCTCGACGGGCAGGAGGCGGAGCTGCGGCAACTGGGCGCCGAGAACCTGGCCTGCCTGCTCGCCACCATGCCCTGCTGGACGATGGCCGAGGAGCTCGACGCCGTCAGCCAGTTCGACGTGCCCGTGCTGGTCCTGGCATGGGCGGGCGACGACATCCACCCCATGGCCCTGGCCGAGGAGATCGCGGCGTCGGCCAAGCACGGCCGCTTGTTGCCGGTGCCGACCGGCGACCCGTTCGGCCTGTTCACCACCCTGGCCGGCGCCCTCCCCACCCCCGCCTGAGCGTTCTCGTAACGCTGGCGCCGCCTATCCGGGCGCCGACGTTTCGAGAACGGAGGTGAGGAAGGCGCACATGCGGTCGAAGCACGCCTGCCAGTCGGCCGGGTGGAAGTCGAACCCGTGGTCGCGGCCCTTGAACACCAGCAGCTCGTTGCGCACGCCATGGTCGGTGAGTTGCTCGTGGAAGCCGGCGATGTCGTCGAGGGTGGTGACCGGGTCGACGTCACCGGTGAACGTGAGCATGGGCGGGGCGCCCGCGTGCACGTTGCCCACGGGCGACGCAGCCAGCAGGGCGTCGTGGTCGGCACCGGGAAGCAGGGCGTCGGTCATCGGCGCGAATTCGGGCACCTGGGCGAACGAACGCAGGTCGACGGCCGGGTACCAGAGCACGGCCGCCTGCACGCCGGCGTCCGGGTCGAGGGCGGCCATGGCCGACAGGTGCCCGCCCGCCGAGCCCCCGGCCACGGCCAGCCGCCCCGGATCCAGGCCCAGACCGTGGGCATTGGCCCGCAGCCATCCGATGGCCGCCCGCACGTCTTC
Source organism: Acidimicrobiales bacterium (assembly GCA_035651095.1). Lineage (GTDB taxonomy): Bacteria > Actinomycetota > Acidimicrobiia > Acidimicrobiales > JAUTXP01 > DASRGI01. Next base: position 1,404 of record DASRGI010000199.1, read on the forward strand.
GCCGGGAGCCGGCCACGTCGCTCCGGACGCGGTGAGCCGGCAGGTGATGATGGCCGTCACCCAGCCCCGCTGGGCCAGCTGGTGGGCGTGGCGCAGGTGGTAGCACGGGCTGCCCGCACCCCAGCCGCCGCCGTGCACGAACAGCACACCGGGCCGGCGCTCGGACGGGTCGAGGCGCCCGTGCGCCCAGAGGTCCAGCCCCGGCTGGTACTCGGACCGCCGCAGCTCGGTGGCGCCCGCCGGCGGCGCCATGGGGGCCAGGAACTCCAGCGAGTAGGCGATGCCGGGCGCGGTCGCCAGCTCGGCCATCTCCGGAGGGGTTGTCGGATGCACCTCGTAGTCCACCACGCCAGTTTAAAAGAAAAGTGTTCTAACTTATTGACGACGACCGGCTGCTCCCCTGAGGATGATGGGATGGCCGACAACCGCGGAGTTGCATACATCGAGCCGGGCAAGGTCGAGGTCCAGACCATCGACTTCCCCGAACTGGCGCTGGGGAACCGGCGCTGCGATCACGGCGTCATCCTCAAGGTCGTCTCCACCAACATCTGTGGGAGCGACCAGCACATGGTGCGGGGCCGGACCACGGCTCCCGCCGGGCTGGTGCTCGGCCACGAGATCACCGGCGAGGTGGTGGAGGCGGGCAGGGATGTCGAGTTCGTCCAGGTGGGCGACCTGGTGTCCGTGCCCTTCAACATCGCCTGCGGCCGCTGCCGCAACTGCAAGGAGCGCAGGACGGGCATCTGCCTGAGCGTGAACCCGGCCCGGCCCGGCGCCGCCTACGGCTACGTGGACATGGGTGGCTGGGTGGGCGGCCAGGCCGAGTACGTGATGGTGCCCTACGCCGACTTCAACCTGCTCCGCTTCCCGGACCGGGACCAGGCCCTGGAGAAGATCCGCGACCTCACCTGCCTGTCCGACATCCTCCCCACCGGCTACCACGGCGCCGTCAGCGCCGGCGTGGGCCCGGGCAGCATCGTGTACATCGCCGGCGGCGGCCCCGTGGGCCTGGCCTCGGCCGCGTCGGCCCAGTTGCTGGGCGCCGCCTGCGTGATCGTGGGCGACCTCATCCCCGAGCGCCTGGCCCAGGCCCGCAGCTTCGGGTGCGAGACGGTCGACGTGTCGGCCGGCGCCACGGTGGCCGAGCAGATCGAGCAGATCGTCGGCGTGCCCGAGGTCGACTCGGCCGTCGACTGCGTGGGCTTCGAGGCCCGGGGCCACGGCCACGACGCCTCGCACGAGGCGCCCGCCACCGTCCTCAACTCGCTGATGCAGGTCACCCGGGCGGGCGGGTCCATCGGCATCCCCGGCCTGTACGTCACCGACGACCCGGGTGGCGTGGACGAGGCGGCCAAGACCGGCAACCTCAGCATCCGCATCGGCCTGGGCTGGGCCAAGTCCCACGCCTTCACCACCGGCCAGTGCCCGGTCATGAAGTACAACCGCGAGCTCATGCAGGCGATCCTCTGGGACAAGATCCACATCGCCGACGCCGTCAACGTGCAGGTGATCTCCCTGGACGAGGCGCCCTCGGGCTACAAGGACTTCGACCAGGGCGCAGCGAAGAAGTTCGTGCTCGACCCCCACGGCGCCATCAGCCGGAACTGAGCCGACCTCTCCCATGCGCCGCCTCGCACTCGTCGTCACACTCGCAGTCACAGTCGCCCTGTTGCCCACGGTGGCCCAGGCCGGGCCCGGCCCTGCCCTGTCCCGCGTCCTGCAGCCGGGCCCGGCCCAGTTCGTCCGGGCCCGCCTCAGCGGTCCGGCGGGGCACACCGTCGTCCTGCGGGCCGGCGGTCGCACGTCGGCTCCCATCCAGGTGGACGGGAGCTGGCAGAACGCCGGCCTCCTGGTGCCCGCCAGCACCACGCCCACCGTGCTCACCGTGGCACCGGCCGTCGACGGCCTGCGGCTGGACGTGACCGTGTCCGCCGCGGCCGCGAACCCGACCACCAGCACGGTCACGCCCGACACCCGAGTGGTCAACGTGAACGGCACCGCCTTCACGGGCAAGGGGTTCCTCTACTGGCCAGCTCAGATCGGCGAGCAGTGGCCGGCCAACACATGGGCGGTGCCGGCGACCTGCCAGCAGGACGCGCGCCTCCTGGGCTCGGCCGGCGTCACCCTCCTGCGGGTCCCCTTCGAGGACCACGAGCCCGCCGTCCACGACCAGTACCTCGCCTGCCTGGACGCCTTCGCGGCCAACGGCATCTCCGTGCTGTGGCTCCTCGGGCCGCCCACCCAGTTCGAGACCGTCCAGGACAACCCCGACTACGTGGACCTGTACGCGTCCAAGAACGCCACCGCCGTGCAGGACGTGGGCGACCACCCGGCTACCGCGTTCTACACGATCGGCAATGAGATCGAGCGCAGCAACTCAGGGCAGTTGTGGCTGGGCGACAAGGCAACGAACCACCCGGCCATGCTCGAGACGCTGATCCAGCGCATGAAGGCGGCCGACGGTGGCCGGCATCTCATCGGCTCGACCATCTGCTGCCCCATTCCCGGCTGGCTGGCCAACGCCAACGTGCCCTCCCTCGACTTCTGGGGCCTCAACGCCTACGGGCAACCCAAGAATCCAGGCACGTGGTTCACCGACATCAGCAATGCCGACCCCCGGCCCAAGATCATCACCGAGACCGGCGTCGACCGGTACCACTGCTTCCCGGGCCTGGTGCAGTCGAGCGGCATCGTGGCCACGTGCAAGACGAGCTACAAGAACCCGGGCGCCCACAGCGGTGAGAACCAGACCGAGCAGCGCGACTGGGACCTGGCCGTGTGGGACAACATCGCCGCCAACCTGTCGTCGCCCACCAACACAGGTGGCGCCGTGTTCGGCGTGACCTTCTTCATGTGGTCGGACCTGTGGTGGTTCAGCCTGGGCTTCCTGCTGCCGTCGTCCACGGTCGTGCGCGAGGTCGTGGGGGCCACGCCCTGGTCCGCCCCCGACGGCATCATCAACATCGAGTGGCACGGCGTCTCCAACGCCCAGCCGCCCGGCGCCACCGAGCCCCGCGTCACCAGCCTGGCCTTCGACGGGTTGGCATCGCGCTGGTCGGCCACGGCGCCGCCGGCCATGAGCGGGGTCACCACGAGCTACACGCCCACGACCGTCACCATCTCGTGGACCACGTCCGAGCCGACCACCACCGAGGTCCAGGCCGGCGCCAACCTGGAAGAGAACCGGGACGGCGGCGACATGCGCTCGGACAGCACCACGTTCCGCCGGGTCTATTACGATGCCACGCTCACGACCACCCACACGGCCACGTTCGCGGCTCTCACGGCCGACCCTGGCTTGTGCCAGAAGGTCGTGCCCCGGTCGTTCACCGCCGCGGGCCAGAGCGTGACCTACCCACCGCTGATCGTGGGCTGCCCGTCCACCGGCCGCGCCGGCGGCGTCTAACAGGCGATCGGGAGCAGGCGTCATGTTCCCGTTCGATCCGTCGCACCTGGGGCACGGGCAGGAGTCCCGGGCCATCACGTTCGAGAACCCCACGGGCGCCCGGGGTGCGGGCGGCACCGCCCACGGCGGGCGCAAGGGCGCGCCCAACCGCCGCGTCCAGCCCGGCGAGGTCGTGGTGCTGGCCGACATCGAGGGGCCGGCCACCGTCCGCCACGTGTGGATGACGTTCCCGCCGGCGGCGCCCGACGCCATGCGCGCGGTGTGGCTGGAGGCGTACTACGACGACGCGGCCGAGCCCAGCATCGCCGTGCCCGCCGTCGACTTCTTCGGCCTCCCCCACGGCCGCCCCGTGCCGTACGTGTCCGCCCTCACCGCGTGCCAGGAGGGACGGGGCTTCAGCTCGTGGGTCCCCATGCCGTTCGCCGGGCGGTTGCGCCTCGAGCTGCACAACGCCGCCCCCGAGGCGTTCGACTTCTTCTACCAGCTGGACTACACGCTCGAACCGTCGTTCCCGGCCGACACCGGCTACCTGCACGTGAGCTTCCGGCGGGAGAACCCGACGGTGATGCAGCGGGACTTCACCATCGCCGACGGCTTCACCGGCCCCGGTCGGTTCATCGGCTGCGCCGTGGGCGTGCGGGTGCTGGACGAGGGGCTGTGGTACGGCGAGGGTGAAGTGAAGGTGTTCCTCGACGGCGACCGGGCCGGCGGGCTGCCGACCATCTGCGGCACCGGGCTGGAGGACTACGTGGGCACGGCGTGGGGCATGGGCGCCCACGCCGCCCTGTACGGGGGCGCACCCCTCAGCGTGCGACCCGAGGGCGTGCACCAACCGGACTGGGTGGGCTTCTACCGCTGGCATGTCCCCGATCCCGTCCTGTTCGCCGACGACCTGCGCGTCACCATCCAGCAGATCGGCTTCGCCGGATTCAGGGAAGGCGAGGAGGACGCCTTCGAGCGCTACCGCGAGGGGCACCCGGTGGCGGGGCCGGGCTGGACCATGCACCCGAACGAGGGCGTGCTCGCCATCGGGATCGCCGAACGGGTGGACGACTACTGCGCGGCCGCCTTCGTCTCGTGCCGGGAACCCCAAGGGGTGCTACCCCTCGACATCGCCTCCGCCACGGCCGATCTCGCCCTTCTCCCCTACGAGGTCATGCCCAAGCCCTGGGCTGGCGCATGATTCGCCCGTGACCCGCAAGCACCTGGTCGTCGCCGGACTGGCGGTGCTGGTGGTCGCCATCGGGGCGGCGGTGCTGGTCTCGCGCCCGGACCCGGGCCCGGGCCTGCCCAAGCTGGCGCCCGATGAGGCCAAGGCCCATGCCGATGCCGAGGAAACCTGCTCCCTCATGCGCGAGGTCGAGGCCCTGGTGAACGCCAACGCCGGCGCGTCCACCGTGCTCGACACCGTCGCCCGGGCCGGCACGGCCGGGCGGCAGGCGGCCGCCCGGGACGTGAGGTGGGTGTCGCTGTCGTCCGGAGTCGAATCCGTGCACCTGGGCCTGCGCCGCGACGACAGCGCGGCCGCGTCGGTGGGCATCAGGATCGTGCGGGCCCAGTGCCAAGCCGTGACCGGCTCGCCGACCCCCTGACCTCATGGGGGTCGATCTCGACCGGCTGTCCCTTGCGGGCACTCTCCTGCCAGGCGGCGGCCACCTCGGCCACGTGTACGGCCCGCTCCAGGCTGGCGGCCGCCTCTCCCCGGCCCCGCACGGCGTCGACGAAGCGAGCGAACTCCAGCGTGAGCTGATCGGCGATGTCGTCGAACGGCACGGTCGATGCGCCGTTGTCGTCGAGCACCTGCACGCTCTCACCCGGGCCCGAGAACCGAAGCACGCCCTTGGTACCCACCAACTCGCCCTCGTGCATGGGCATGGACCAGGCCCCGATGGTGAAGTAGGCGACGCCCGTGGCGTGGCGACCGTCGGCCAGCTCGAAGATGCCGGCCAGATGGTCGGGCATCTCGCCGTACGACGACGCCAGCTGCCGGCCCACGCCCATCACCCGCTCGATGGGCCCCATGGCCGCGGTGATGGCCTCCACCGGGTACCACCCCAACCAGTTGAAGGCGTCGCCCTCGGTGGGATCGGCGTACCAGAGCTGCTCGGGGAAGGCGTTGTAGTCACCGTGCTGGTGCACGGCCCGCATGGTGAGGAGGCGGCCGATGCGGCCCTCCCCCAGGAGGCGCAGCATCGTGGGCCACGGCTGCCAGGCGCTCGCCAGCTGCCCGGCCGACACCACCACACCCGCGTCCTTGGCCCGCAGGTACCGGCGGGCGTCGGTCCCGGTGATGGCCATGGGCTTGGCCACGAACAGATGCTTGCCCGCGTCCACGAGACGCTCGGCCAGGCCCGGCATCACCGTGTTGCGCGAGGACAGGAAGGCGATGTCGAAGTCGACCTCCATCAGTTCGTCGAACGTCACCGTGCGCGTGAGGCCGTGGTCGGCCAGCCACGGGTCGACGGGCACGTAGAAGTCCTTCTCGATCTCCTCGGCCGACAGGCCGAGCCCGCACGCCGCGACCAGCTCGGTCTCGGGGTGATCGGTGGCCGCCTGCCAGAAGCCGGCCGGCCAGAAGGCAGAATCCAGGCCGACGATGGCGCAGCGAAGGGGTTCGGTCACTTGGTGGCCTCCACGGTCTCGGTCCTTCCGGTTTGGGCGGCGCGCTGGGCGGCCAGGACGCCGGCGAGCGACGGCAGGTGGGCACGGGCGGCGGTGGGCGCAGGCCTGCCCGTCTCGACGGCGTGCAGCAGCGACGCCATCACGTGGGCGAAGGCATCGGGCACGTAGGCGTAGCCCAGCTCGACGGTCTCGGGTTCCTCGCCCGCCCGGCGCACGACCACCTCGGCGGGCTCGACGGTACCGAACTGCTCCCGACCCTCGATGGTCCCGTCCTCACCGTGGATGCGGAAGCTCCACGGTCGCACCACGGGAGCGTGGTTCTCCTCCACGATGAGGCCCACCATCCCGCCGAAGTCGGCCTCGATCACGGTGTGCTCGCGCCCATCGCGCAGGGCGGTGCGACTGGCCCGCACCCGCTGCGGGTCGGCGTCGAGCCAGAAGCGCAGGAGGTCCATCTCGTGGATGCCCATGTCCACGGTCATGTCGTCCGCCAGCGGGAAGGTCGACGTGACGAAGGCGGACAGCGGCCGCCCGATGCGACCGGCGGCGAGCACTTCCTGCGCGGCCCGGAACGCCGGCGCGTAGCGGGCCTGCACGTTGACGGCCAGCAGGCGTCCGGCGGCCTCGGCCGCCTCCACCAGCGCCACGGCGTCGGCCAGCGAGTAGGTGAAGGGCTTCTGGGCCAGCACGTGGCACCCGGCGGCCAGCGCCTCCTCGATGACGGCGTTCTTGGCCGGGCCGGGCTTGACGGTGACGTCGACCACCTCGGGCCCGACGGCCGCCAGCATCTCGGCCGCGCTCTCGAACAGCGGGAAGTCGTAGGCCTTGGCCACAGCCTCTCGCACGGACGGGTCGGGGTCGGCGCCCGCCACCACGTCGATGCCGAAGGCCGCGTAGGCGGGAAGGTGAGCGCCCTGGGCGATGCCGCCGAGCCCGGCCAGCGCCACCCGGTGGGGCCGCTCCAGCGCCCAGGCCAGTGAGTAAGGATTCTGCACAAACCTCACCATATCGGCTGGATTCCCGCCTTGTGGGCTGATGCCCCACACACACGGGCCGGTCTCAGCCCTCACACGGGCGGCGAGGCGCGGCGGCGATGCCCACCTCTTGCCGCCGGCGTCGAGCCAGCCCGCCCTCGCCGCCCTCAGCGGCCCGGCGGCCGGCACCTCGGTGCACAGGGGGTACGGATTGCCGCAGACCTCGGGCGAGAAGAGCCCGGCGAGCGCATCCGCTATGATAGGCAGAACTCTGAACGAACGTCGGTGGTACCACCTGAGTGGAGGTTGGGGGAATGCTCACACAGGACCAGATCCACGCCTACCGGCGAGACGGCGTGCTGCTCGTTCCCGGCGTGGTCACGGGCGAGGAGCTGCACCGGCTCCAGCAGGTGGCCGAGCGGGTGACCCACGAGGCGGTGGCCCATGGCCGGGTCCTCGACGAACAGCTCGGCCTCATCGACCTGGCCGAGGACCACGGCTTCTGGGAGTGGCAGTCGGTCGACGACCGCCTGTTCCTGTACGCCCGGGGCAACCAGGGCGAGCGGGTGTTCCGCCGGGCCGAGGCCATGCTCACCCGCGACCCCATCTTCGGGTTGGTGAGCGCCAACCCTCGGGTGCGGGCCATCGTGGAGGCCATCGTGGGCGACGCCGTGATTCCGGCCAACGACTCGTTGGTGGTCAAGATGCCCGGTGCCGGCGCGGCCGTGCCCTGGCACCGGGACCCGTCCGGCCGCCAGCTCATCGACGACTTCGGCGACGCCTCGTCGGACTTCACCTGCGACATCTACATCGACCCCTCCACCGTCGAGAACGGCTGCGTGTGGGCCCTGCCCGGCAGCCACCTGGCCGGCGGCCCCGACCTGGAGGAGGCCAGCCTCGACTTCGACGTCCCCGGCGCCCGGCCGCTGGAGGCCCGTCCGGGCGACATGCTCATCCACTCCACCGGCGTGCTCCACGGCTCCCCCACCAACACGTCGGGTTCGGTGCGGCGCACGCTGTACTTCCACTACCGCACGCCCGCCGAGATCGCGGGCGGGTACTGGCAGCGACCGCAGGAGTGGGTGGACGAGCGGGCGGCCGAGTTCGAGGGGTACGCCGCCGCCCGGGTGACCGAGGGGCTCGACGCGGCCCTGCCGGCATGATCGTCGCTCCTGGCTTCGAGCCGGTGGCCGACGCGGTGGCGGCGGCGGTGGCCGAAGGGGGTGAACGGGGACTGGGCGTGGCTGCTCACGTCGACGGCCAGCCGGTCGTCGACATGTGGGCGGGCCAGGCCAGCGACGGCACGCCGTGGACGGCCGACACCCTCGCCGTCATCTTCTCGTGCACCAAGGGCATGACCGCTTTGTGCGCTCACATGCTGATCGACCGGGGCCTGCTCGACCCCGATGCGCCCGTGGTGCACTACTGGCCCGAGTACGGCGCCGCCGGCAAGGAGTCGACCCTGGTCCGGCACTTCCTCAACCACACTGCCGGCGTTGTCACCTTCCCGAGCTACTGGGAGGTCATCGACGGCGACGGTCGAGGCCTGGAGGACACCGCCGCCATCGTGAAGCGGCTGGCCGAAGCGCCTCCCGCGTGGGAGCCGGGTACGGCGATGGCCTACCACGCTCTCACCTACGGCTGGCTGGTGGGCGAGCTGGTGCAGCGCATCGACGGCCGCACCGTGGGCCGCTTCTTCGCCGACGAGGTGGCGTGGCCCCTCGGCCTCGACCTCTGGATCGGTCTGGCGCCCGAGCACGACAGCCGGGTGGCATCGCCCCTGGCTCCGCCCCCCTTTGCCGACCCCGACGCCCAGGCCTTGATGGATGCGGTTCTGGCCGAGGCCCTGCCCCGCGTGCGGGCAAACGACTTCAGCACGGCCGAGGCCCTGTGGTTGGGTTCGGTGTTCACGCCCCTCGACATCGAGGACATCCACGGCTACCTCCCTCATATCCTCAACCAGCCGTGGGTGCGGACCGCCGAGGTGCCGGGCGGCAACGGCATCGGGACGGCCGGCGCCCTGGCCCGCATGTACGCGGCGCTGTCGGTCGGCGGCTCTCTGGACGGGGTGCGGCTGGTGTCGCCCGACTCCATCGCTCGGGTGACGGCGGCCCAGCCGTTGCCCGACGGCACGTCCACCGGGTACGCCCTGGGCTACTCGCTGGCTCTCGTCGACGAACTCCCCGGCGTGAGCGCCCAGACCTTCGGCCACGGCGGGGCGGGCGGCAACATGGCGTTCGCCGACCCGGCCCGGGGTGTCGGCTTCGGGTTGGTGAAGAACCAGATGCAGCACGACAACGCCACCGCCAAACGGGTGGTCGAGGCGTTGTACTCCTGCCTCTAGCGAGGCTCCGTCACCTCGATGGCGCCGGCGTCGACGGCGGCCAACTCGACGTCGATGGGCAGGTCGTCCTGATCGCCTGACCCGACCACACCGTGCAGGTCCCACCGCTTCCAGGTGAAGCGGCCGGGCAGCCCCCGCCAGTCGAGGGTCAGGCGGAAGCGGTCGCCCGGCTGCCACGGCCGGTACGACCCGTACACGACCGTGGTCGCGCCGGTGGTCGCGCCCGTGGTCGCCAGGACCCGCACGCCCGGCCAGTTGCTCGTGGCCGCCACCCGCTGGCCCCTGAGGCGCCACAGCATGGACAGAGCGGCGAAGCTCGGGAACGGGCGGGGCGGGTCGTCGCTGCTGAACAGGGCCTCGTCGGCGATGGTGTACGCGCCGGGCGGCAGGTACCCGTGGTCCACCGAGCCGATGGACGAGAAGGTGGCCAGGTCCACGCCGGCGTCCGCGGCCAGGACGTCGTGCACGAAGGCGATCGCGTACGCGGCCGACAAGTCGGTGCGGAACCGGTTGGGCCAAGCGTTGGCCACCGAGCGGCTGTTGGAGTACCGCTCCTGGTTGAGCAGGATGTCCATCCCCCACTCGGGCAGGCGGATGGGGAGGCCGGGGAAGCCGAGGGCGTCGGCCGTGGTCCTGATCGACTGGATGTCGGCCGCCACCTTGTCCAGGTCCTGCGCGTACGTGTGCATGCAGGCGGCGGCCACGGGCAGGCCGTGGGCGGCGATGTCCCGGAGGTGGGCGACCGTGTTCTCGGCGTGGGCGAAGTCGCCGGTGGCCAGGAGCATGTCCGGGTGGTCGGCCAGGAAGCGCCGTTGCATCACGCGCCACAGGTCGAAGAACTGCTCCCGCGTGCCCGTCCAGTAGTCCTCGATGTCGGGCTCGTTCCACAGGGTCACACTGGCGACCCGGTAGTGCTGGCGCAGGTGGGCGAACACGGTCGAGGCGATCTCGGCATAGCGCTCGGGGTCGGCGGGTGGGTCGGCGGGGTTGCCGCCCAGGGTGGGGTGGTTGTAGTCGAGGGTGAAGTGGAAGGCCACGCCCAGCTCGTGGAGGAGGCGCAGCTTCTCGTCGACGACGGAGAAGTCGTACGTGCCGTCCTCATCGATGCGGGTGGCCGACACCACGCCGCCGAACCGGGCGAGAGGCATGCCCGCCGCCGCGCAGGCCCGGAACTGGGCGTCCCGGATCGCCGTGCCCACGTCGGGGTCCTTGCCGTCCTCGTGCATACGAAAGCCCGTATAGAGGGCGAGCACGCCGGTGACGTTGCGGGGGAAGGGTCGGCCCCCGTCGGTGGCGCCCGCGTCCACACTGACCGTGGGTCCGTTGAACACGACGACGGCACCGGGCGTACGGGCGAAGCGGCTCACGTGGACCTCGGCGATCTCCACGCCGTGGCCGCCGATGCGCAGCCCACCGTCGGCGCCCGAGCACGGGCGAGCTTCGGGTCGGGTATCGGGCGCGGTGTCGAGCTTGGCCGTCGCCGTCCGGTCACCGTTGCCCGCCAGCACGGTGAGCACCCGGCCGTCCCACGTGACCGAGTACGGCTGCCAGCCCTCGCCCGTGGTGAGGGGCACGCGGGCGTCCAGTTCGGCGGGCAGCCACTGGGCCACGACCTCGCCGTCCTGCAGGCGCACGACCAGGTGGCGGCCGAACGTCAGCAGGTCGGCGGACGTGGCGCCCGTCGGGTGCAGCCAGAACGAGACGGTGAACTGGTCGACCGGCAGCAGCCCGTCGACCGGGAAGATCAGCCCGCCGGGCTGACCAACGCCCAGGCGGGAAAAGGGACCGGGTACCAGCGTGGCCTTGGCCGTGGTGGGCGCGAAGTACTCCCGGTACTCGTCGGCCAGGCGCCCGCCGGCGGCCAGCACGGTGGCTTCGTCCCGGGGGTCGAGCAGGAAGAGCGTGTCCGGCTCCCACGCAGGTGGGCGGTCGGCGGGGAACCAGGCGGGGGCGACATGCTGGGACACAGGTTTGTTATCGTACCTTCCTATGACCGCGATCGGCGAAGGCGAGCACACGTACGAGTGGGTGGAGGACTGGGCCCAGGTGCCCGACTCCGAGTCCGCTCGGGACGGCTGGGCCCACCACGGCGTGGTCGTCACCCGCTCGGGCGACGTGGTCACGTTCCACTCGGGCGACCCCACGCTCATGGTGTTCACGCCCGAGGGCGCGCTGCGTCGGACCATCCCCACGGCGCTCACCGAAGCCCACGGCATGACGCTGGTGGAGGACGACGGCGTCGAGCACCTCTGGATCGCCGACTGCGGCGGGAAGATGGTCAAGGGCGATGCCGGGTACCAGTTCTCCAACGGCCCTGCCGGTGGCCAGGTGGTCAAGCTGACCCTGGACGGCGAGGTGGCGCTGCGCCTCCCCCGCCCGCCCGTTCCCGAGTACGAGGACGGGCCCTACGCGCCCACGTGGGTGGCGGTGGACGAGCGCCGCTTCGGCGGCAGCGGCGACGTGTGGGTGGCCGACGGGTACGGCATGAGCCTGCTGCACCGGTACGACGAGTCGGGCCGGTACGTGTCGACCGCGAGCGGGTTCAACTGCCCCCACGCGCTGTTCGTCGACCGCCGGCCGGGCAAGGCCGAAGCCGAGCTGTACGTGGCCGACCGCAGCAACGCCCGGGTGCAGGTTCTCGACCTCGACGGCCGCCTGAAGCGCATCTTCGGCGAGGACTTCATGGTCAGCCCCAGCGCCTTCGCCACCTACGGGCAGTACTTGATCATCGGCGAGCTGCACGCCCGGCTGACGATCTGCGACGGCAACGACCGGCTGGTCGCGTACCTCGGGCGCAACGACGAGGTGTGCACGGTCGAGGGCTGGCCCAACATGCTGGACGAGGACGGCAACCTGGTGCGCACCACATTCCTGGTGCCGGGCAAGTTCAACAGTCCCCACGGCATGGCCGCCGACGCCCAGGGCAACGTCTACGTGGCCGAGTGGCTCATCGGCGGCCGCTTCACCAAGCTCGAGCGGGCCTCGTGACACCGATGTGTCGGCACATCACCGCCGACCGGTAGGCCGCCCCCGCCACCGGAACGGGGCCCGAGCTACTTCGCTACTTCTTGGGCTTGGGCGCGACCGTGTTGATGACGGAGTCGATGGTGACGTCCTGGGTGGCCGTCTTGGTCTGCACCGTGTCACCCACGATCAACCCGCCCAGCTGGGGCGCCACCACGAACGTGGCCAGGATCTCCGATTGGGTGGGCACGCCCTTGTCGTCCGGCCCCACCACGGTGATGTCGACGACGGCCGCCCAGCCCTCCACCACGATGCCGCACGCGTCGACTCGGCGGCGCTCCTGGATCACACCGGTGAGGCTCTGGGCCCGGCCCGTGAGCGGGTCGGTGGCGGCCGATCGCCAGGTGACACCGGAGTCGGCGGGCATGGGGAAGATGCGCAGCCCGTCGACGGGCGTGAACGTCTTGGGCGTGGGGTCGCCCGGCACCAGCATCGACACCCGCGTCATGTAGAGCCCGTCGGCCCCGTTGTTGCCGGTGGCCTTCACCACCGCGTACGACGTGGTCGTCGTGCTCCCATCGGCGCCGGCGATCACCACGTCCCACGCCAGGTTGCCGCCCGCGTCCGTGTGGACGTTCGTCACCTGGCGCACCTGCCCGCCGGCCACCGGCGTGGGCTGGGCCCCGGGGCCGTCCTGCCTGGTCTGGCGGTACGGGTACAGCCCCGCGGTGGGCGCCTTGGTGATCACCGTCTCGGCCGGCGGCGGGATCTGGAGGACGTCGGCCTGCGGGCACTCGGGCTTCAGGGGCGGCGCCGTGGTCGTGGTGGTGGTGGGAACGGTCGCCGGCAACGTGATCGGCACCGGCGGCTGGATGAAGCCGGGGAATGACGGCGTGAGGTCGAACACGGGCAGGGGCGGGGGCGTGGGCGGCCGCTTCTTGGCCCCGAACACGATGTCGGTGTTGTAGTCCTTGAGGCCGACCTGCAGGCTGGGCTTGGGCCCGCAGCCCGAAGCCGTGAGCGCCAGGGCGGCCAGCGTCATCAGCAGGGAGCGCCTCATGACCACACCTGCTTCAGGTCGAGCCCCCGCTGGTGGGCGATGATCGCCTGGACGACCTTCTCGGCGTCGGTGAACTTGTTCCGCATGATGAACAGCTCCATGGCGTTGCGCTCGGGAGGGAACCACAAGAAGACCTGCTGCTCGGGCGTCTGGAGCACCCGCACCTCGGTGATGCCGTAGTGCACGATCCGGAAGCCGGCGCTCGTGCCCAGCCCCCGCTCGATGCCCTCCTGCACGTGCTCCCGCTGGGCGTCGACGCCGGGCTTGAACACGGCGACCTCCACCGAGCCCTGGATGGCGTCGGCGTCCCGCACCGTGTACACCTGCCCGCCCGATACCAACGCCCGCCGCCCCGGCCGCGTGAACTCGCTCTCCACCTTCTGCTCCCGGGTCACCCCGTACGGGCCGATGGCGGCGGGCATGAGCGGGCTCGGGTACGTCGACGGAGCGGTGACCCTGGCCGTCCCGCCGCAGGCGCCGAGCACCAGCGCCACGACGGTGGTGGCCGCCGCGGCCGCCACCCGCCGGCGCCAGCGCAAGCGCCTGGGCACCAGCGACCGGATGCCCCGCCGGGCCGCGGCCCGCTTGCGGGCCCGCCACAGGTTGGGAACCTCGTCCGTCCACGGGTCCTTCAACGACGCCCGGGACGTGGCGGCCAGGAAACGGTTGAGGGCCGACTGCTCACGCAGCACCCGGCGGGTGACCGAGCGGGCCATCTCCTCGGCCGCCTCCACGTCCTCGACCCGCAGGTCGCGGCGCAGGTCACCCCACAGCGCCCGGGTGACCAGCCAGGCCAGCTCGCCGTGCTCGTCGTCGTCGGCCACGTTGTCCAGGAACTCGACGGGTGTCGACCGGGGTGTGCCGATGTTGAGGTCGTTGAGCCGGTCCCGCAGCTCGGCGTAGGCGACCACCACGCGCGCCGGCGCGCCCACGGCCACCGCCCATCGCCGGCGCCGGTTCGACCGCAGCCACTTCAGGCCGGCCGGGTACGACAGCCACAGGAACAGCAGGGCCAGCAGGATGGGGCCGAACACGGCGACGTACCAGCGCACGATCTCGTAGATCATCTGGATGCTCTCGAGACGCACGGGCACGAACACGGTGAGGGCCAGCTCGTCGGTGGCGACGATGCGAGGGTCGTGGTTCTTGGGCTGGTTCACCAAGCTGGGCTTGGCCTTGGGGGGCGTGCCCAGCACCGGTACCCAGCCGTAGCCCTCGAAGTACGACTCCAGCCAAGCGGCGCCGTGGCGGGGCCGGAACGTGACCGAGTCGCCGGTCTTGTCACCGCCGTAGAAGCCGAACCCGAGGCGAGCGGGGATGCCCGCCCACCGCGACAGCATGACCTCGGCGGCGTTGATCTCGAAGGGGCTGGCCGGTCCGCCCCGCAACATCTCGTCCACCTTGGACGGCGGCATGTCGCCGGGCTTGCCCGCGCCCGAGGCCACGACCTTCTCGTACAGGGCCTGGCGCACGAACTGGAGCCGCTCGAACTGGTTGCCGGTGGGCGCCCGGGCCAGCAGCTCCTTCACCCCCGGTGGCGCCGGCGGCATGGCGAGGAACTCGCTGGCGATCGCCGCGGGCGGCGGCGGGGCCGCGGCCATCTCCTTGCTGGTGGGCGGCACGGGCGCGACGACCGAATACGTCAACCCGTGGGGCAGGCTGGTCTCGACGAGCTTGAACACCTGGGTGCGGGGGTCGAACTCCGCCTTCTTGTTCAGGCCCTTCATGGCCGACGGGTCGGGCGACGACGGCAGCGTCTGGCCCTTCACGTCGTCGATGGTGAAGGTCGCCGTGTACGTGGGTCGGCCCGCAGCCACCGGTTGCACGACACCCGTCTTCGGCACCTTGACCATGCGCTTGGGGTCGATGGACGGCAGGTAGAAGGAGTTGTCCTTGGCGTTGTAGACGTCGAGGACGCCCATCCGCCACGGCCCGGGCCGGTCCGAGTGGGTCCGGAAGAGGGGCCGGTCGGCCTCGGGCGACGGGGGCGGCGGCTTCTGGGGTGGGACCACCTGGTTCTTGTCGGTGGCCGGGAACAGGAAGTTGGTCTGGGAGATGACCACCAGCCCGACCACGGCCACGGCCAGCAGCCCGCCGCCCCGCACCAGGCGCCGGGCCTCGAACCCACCGCCGCTCACGCCCTCGGCCGCCAGGTCGGCCCCGTAGGCCAGGGCCAGGCCGGCCACCACGAACACGATGGCGACGGCACTGGCCACGATCTCCGAGCCCTTGGGCTGGATCAGCGCGGCCCCGATCACCACGGGCATGGGGATGGCGACGGCCAACTTGGGCCGGGCCATGGAGACGGCCGTGGCCGTGGCCGCTGCCCCCAGGAAGGCGAACAGGACGACGAGGAGGAACCGCCACCCCGGGTCGAACGGGATGGGCGGTTGCAGGAGGCCGCCGCCGCGGAAGGCGTCCACGATGGTGGACGGCAGGCTTCGGCCGGCGACCTCGCCGGTGGTGGCGAGCAGGGCACCCACGACCACGGCCGCCGGTGCCACCGCGTACTGGAGAAGGCCGCCCTTGCCCAGCTTGTACGAGAGGAACACGATCCCCACGCCGATGGCCACGCCGATGACGGCCACGGCGGGCGCGGCCACCATGCCCCGGAAGATGCGGGTGGCCATCCATGCCCCACCCAGGCAGGTGAGGGCCGCCGCTCCCGCCACCATGGAGGTGCGGACCTGCTTCTCGGGCTCCTCCTCGGGCCCGGCCTCCCCACCCGCGGGCACGTCGGAGGCCACGCCGAGCAACGACGATTCGAGGATGTCGAGCGCTTGTGCCTGCGCCTCGTCTTCGATGATCGTCATCGCCGGATCCCCCCGCCGACCTGGTGGGTGAATGCCGATTCGATGGACGAGTTCAGCGGCACTTGCACGACCTGGCAGCCGAGGCCGGCCGCCCGGGCGAGGGACATCGGGTCCGACTCGTCCCACACGATCTTCACCACGACCACCGACGCGCCCCGTTCCAGCACCAACCGCATGCGCGAGGCCATCTCCTGGTCGAGGTGGGGAGTGACGATGACGAAGTGCGAACCTCGCCGGGCGTCACCCATGAGGAACTGCGCCGCCCCGGTCAGCGGCGTCTTGGACATCTGGACCATGGCCAGCTCGTCGAGCATCCGGTAGCGCGCCGACGGGCCGCGCAGGTTGGTGCCCAGGCGGGCGGTGCACGTGGACAACGTCACCGAGAACCCGTCGCCCAGGTGGCGCACACCGAGCGACCCGGCCACCCGCACGGCGGCCTCGAAGGTGTCGCTGGGGTCGCCCGGCTTGTGCCACTCCCGGTTGGTGTCGAGCACGATCGACACCCGGTCGGTGATGCCCTGCTCGGACTCCCGCACGAGCATCTTGCCCGTCTTGGCCACGGCCGCCCAGACCACCCGGCGCAGGTCGTCACCGGGCACGTACTCGCGCATGCCGTAGAACTCGAAGCCCGTGGGCCAGGGCTTGGACACGGGCGGGCGGATGGGGGGGTCCTCCCACATGCGGGTGAGGATGCGGTCGTGCACCAGCTCGACGGCCGGGTGCACGATCACCTTGGTGGGCTCGGCCAGCAGCTGTTGCTGCGTGGTGAGGCCGAAGGGATCGCTCCACCGGGCCACGGCCGGCCCCACGTCGTACACGCCCCGCCGGCTGGGCGAGAAGGCGTACGAGTGCTCCAGCTCCTCACCACCGCTGATGGCGGAGACGGGGACGCGAACGGTCTTCCCCAGCGCCGGGTCGAGCTGCTCCTCGACGATGAGGATGGTGGCCCGCTTCTGGGCCCGCAGCTTGAGCACGACGTCGGCCGTCTGCCCCTCTCGCATGCGGGCGGGCAGCTCGGAGCGGTCCACCTCCAACCCCAAGCGCTTGCGAGCGACCAGCCAGGAGATGACCATCACGAGCACGCCCGCGTACACGAGGAGGTAGAGCGTGCGACTCCCGACCAGTCGGGCGACGATCCACCCGAGCACGGCCAGCCCGACCACCGAGAGGCCGGCCACCGTCAGGTGGGCCTTCTCCAGCCAGTCGAGGAGGGCCGAGCTCGACGCCCCGGTCCGCGAGAGCCGGTTGAGCTTCGCCGTGGGTGCGGCCATCCGGCGCTCGTCAGCCCTTCAGGCCCACGGGGATCTTGACCCGGGCCACGATGCGGTCGATGACGTTGTCCACCGTCTCCTGCCGCAGGCCGGCGTCGGGCGTGAGGATCAGGCGGTGGCCGAGGACGGGCTTCACCAGTGCCTTGATGTCGTCGGGGAGCACGTCCTCCCGGCCCTGCGAGGACGCCAGTACCCGGCCGGCGCGCATGAGGGCGAGGGCGGCACGGGTCGACGCGCCGATCATCAGCGAGCCGTCGGTGCGGGTCTCCTGGCACAGGTCGACGATGTAGGCCTCGACCGCGGGCGACACGGTCACGCCCGTGGCCCAATCCATCATGGCCAGCACCATCTCCGTGTCGATCACCGGCTTCAGGTCGTCGATGACCTCCTTCTTCCGGTTGGTCTGGAGCACGGCGATCTCGGCCTCACGGTCGGGGTAGCCGGGGTTGAGCTTGAGCAGGAAGCGGTCGAGCTGGGCTTCGGGGAGGGGGAAGGTGCCGGCCAGCTCGATGGGGTTCTGGGTGGCGAGCACCAGGAAGGGCCGGGGCAGCCGGTAGGTCTGGCGGGCGACGGACACCCGCCGCTCCTGCATGGCCTCGAGCAGCGACGACTGCGTCTTGGGCGTGGCCCGGTTGATCTCGTCGACCAGGAGCACGTTGCAGAACACCGGGCCCTCCTGGAAGGAGAACTCGCGCGTGACCTGGTCGAAGATCGGTGACCCGGTGACGTCCGAGGGCAGGAGGTCGGGCGTGCACTGCACCCGGTTGGTGCTGGCGTTCATCGACTGGGCGATGGAGCGGGCCATCATGGTCTTGCCCGTGCCCGGCATGTCCTCGAGGAGGACGTGACCGTCGGCCAGGAGGGCGATGAGCACCATCTTGATCTCGTCGGTCTTGCCCTTGATGACCCGCTCGATGTTGGTCACGACCTTCTCGAAGTTCTCGGCGAACACGTCGCGGTTCATGCTCGGCACGGCCGCGCTCGTTCGGGTCCGGGCTGCTGACAACGGTGCCGTTCGGGTTCGGGTGATCGTCCGGCCGCGGCCGTTTGCATTGGTCGACATGCTCAGCGGGTCTTCTTTCTCTGGTCGGCGCCGACCGGGAGCCCGGCGGCGATCAAGGCGGCGGCAAAGGAACCGGAGCGGTTGATGGTCGTCTCCGACGCGCCCAGGTAGGCCTGGACCACGCGGGGATCGTCGACCACGTCGCGAGGGTTGCCCTCGGTGACGACCGCCCCCAACTCCATGGCGATCAGGCGGTCGGAGAGGGCGGTGATGAGGGGGATGTCGTGCTCGATGACGAGCACGCCGCACCCCGTCTCCCTGGCCAACCGGCGCACGACGGGGGCCAGGACCTCGACCTCGGACTGGGCCACGCCGGACGAGGGCTCGTCCAGCAGCAGGGCCTTGGGCTCCGAGGCCATCACGCAGGCCATGTCCACCATGCGGCGGCTGCCGGTGGACAGCTCGGTGACGAACTTGTCGGCGAAGGCGCCCAGGTTGAGCAGGTCGATGAGGTAGTCGACCCGGCGGAACGCCCGCCGTTCGGACTTGCGCTGCTTGGGCAGCCAGAAGGCGGCGGCCAGGATGCTGCGGCTCGTCAGCCGCTGCTCCAGGGCCAGGGCGATGTTCTCCCGCACGGTGAGGGCCGGGAAGAGGCGGGCGTTCTGGAACGAGCGGGACAGGCCCAGCCGGGCGCGGGCATCGGGCCCGAAGCCGGTGACGTCGACACCGCCGATGTGCACGGCGCCCTCGTCCGGCTTGGTGTAGCCGGAGATGACGTCGAACAGGGTGGTCTTGCCCGCTCCGTTGGGGCCGATGATGCCCACCACGTCCCCGCCGGCCACCTCTACGTGGGCGTCGGTGAGCGCCTTGTGGCCGCCGTAGCTCACGTGGATGTGCTCGGCCAGCAGCACCTGCTCGGGCTCCTGCTGGGCGGTGGGCGACTTCATGAGACCGCTGCCGCTGGCGATGAAGGGGCCGCCTGACGAACCGCCCCCGGCGCCGCCCAGGAACACGGACCGCAACAGGTCGCCCCGGCCCAACAGCTCGGCCGTCGACCCGTCGAAGCGGATCTCGCCCTTGTCCATGAACACGGAGCGCCGGGCCACGGTCAGGGCCACGTTCACGGACTGCTCGACCAGGATGATGGTGGCGCCCTCTTCGTTCACTTGGCGCACGATGTCGAGCAGTTGCTCGACGACCGCGGGCGCCAGGCCCAGCGACAGCTCGTCGATCATCAGCAGGCGGGGCTTCATCAAGAAGGCCTGGCCCAGGGCGACCATCTGCTGCTCGCCGCCGGACATGCTCCCGGCTTCCTGGTGCAACCGCTGGCGCAGGATGGGGAAGTACCCGAGGACCTTCTCGGTCTGGGCCTTCACGTACTCGTCGTCCTGGCGGTACATCCACGCCGCGGCCCGCAGGTTCTCGGCCACGGTGAGGCTGGGGAACACGGCCCGTCCACCCGGCATGAACACGATGCCGCCCGCCGCGTTCTGGTACGGCGGCCGGTGGGTGATGTCCTCGCCGTCCAGGAAGATGGCGCCGTTGGACGCCTCCTGGATGCCGGCGATGGCCCGTAGCAGCGTGGACTTGCCGGCGCCGTTGGTACCCAGCAGGGCGACGATCTCGCCCTCCTCCACGTCGAAGTCGACGTTGAAGAGCACCTGGGTGCCGTCGTAGGTGACGTCCACGTCCCGGCAGATGATCATCTTGTTGCGCCCCGACTTGCGGGCCCGATCCGCTTCTTCGTCGGCCATGGACGCCGCCTTGGCCGCCCGGATGTCCCGTTCCACCCCCTGCCCGGCGGCGCCGAGGAGGTAGATGGCGGCGAGGTAGATCGGCACCAGCAGTGCCAGCGCGCCCCGCAGCGATCCGAAGGGCACGGTGAAGATCAAGATCTGCACGAAGGCCTGCCCGAGCAACTGCCACGGCCCGATGCTGGAGATGCCGAAGGCCCGTAGCCGGGCGGGCACCACCAGCGACACCATCGTCATCTCCAGGGGCAGGATGGAGATGCCCACACACAGCAAGGTGAAGTTGGCGACGATCGACAACCACAGGTACGGCGACAGGGCCAGCACCACCACGCACAACGCGTTCCCGAGCAGGAGGCCGGACAGGAGCGTGAACACCCGTCCCGGCTTGTCCTGAATCATGCGGTCGGCCAGCGGCCCGGTCACCAGGAGCCCGATGATCCCGCCCAGGAGACTGACCGACTGGATGGCGCCGCGCCCCAGGGGCCCGACCCCGAACTCGTCCGAGAAGTACAGCGCGGCGATGCCCTGGCTGATGTAGAAGCCGGCCAGCATGAACGGCGTGGCGTACCAGATGCGACGCAGGGTGACGACCTGGCGCGCCGCTCGCCAGCCCTCGGCCCACGACACCGCCTTCTGCTCCTTCTCTGCCACCTCCTCGCTCGCGCCCATGGCGATGCGGTCGAAGCGGCCCCGCTTGGGCTCCCGCACGAAGAAGAAGGGGATGGACGCGGCCAGGCCCAGCACGCCGAACGTCATCGCTGCGCCCCGCCACCCGGCCAGCACCACCATGCCGCCTGCCACCAGCGGGCCGAACAGGCCGACCACCTGGCCGGCGGCGAACACGAACGCCACCACCCGGCCCCGCACCTCGGGCGGGTACCAGTCGGAGATCAGGGGCAC
The DNA here is from genome assembly GCA_035651095.1 of Acidimicrobiales bacterium. Taxonomy (GTDB): domain Bacteria; phylum Actinomycetota; class Acidimicrobiia; order Acidimicrobiales; family JAUTXP01; genus DASRGI01. Next base: position 22,515 of record DASRGI010000199.1, read on the forward strand.
GACCGTCGGCTGGGAGATGCCCTGGCCCACACCGCCACCGACTTGAGCGGCGGTGATGGCGCCCACGTTCGGCGCGGCTCCGGTGAGCCCGAAGGCGGCGTTGGCGGCGACGTTCCCGATGGCGAGCATGCGCACCCGGCTCCGGCGGTCGGCGATGAACCCCGTCACCGGCCCGATGAGCGTGCCCACCATGGCGACGAGGGTGGTGAGACCGATCACGTAGCGGACGTCGACGTGCAACTCGTCCCTGATGCTCGGAAGCAGGACGATGAACGAGTAGGCGTTCCAGCCGGTGAGGATGGCATCGACCGTGAGGAACACCAGGGGCGACGCCGGCTGCCCGGCCACGGCCTTGCGCAGGTTCAGGCCGTCGATGAAGTCGCGGAACCGGGCCTTGATGCCAGCGCGCGCCGACGGCGGAGGGGGCGGGAGAGGTTCGAAGCGATACTCGGCCACGCCCTCGTCCACCTCCCGCTCGGAGGGGACGAAGAAGCGGGGCTGGACGGCATCGGGCCCGTCGATGACGGTCTCAGACACGCACGGGCTCCTTCTTGTTCGTCTTGGTGGTCGCCGCTCGGGCAGCGCGGCTGCGGGCCTCCACCGACCACTGCCCGGTGGGGCGGTACCGGCGGGGAACGAAGCTGCTGCCGCCGCCGGCCCGGGTGCGGGGGGCGATGGCTGCGCGCCACCCCAGACCCTGCAGGCGGTCGGCCACCAGGCTGGGCACGTCGATGCGGAAACGGGCCGCCACCCGGCGGAGCACCGAGTCGCGCATGCGGAACACCAGGTCGCCCAAGCCACCCGGTGCGAAGAGCAACAGGGTGACGACACCGATGCCGGTGGCGCCCAGGGCGAACAGCGGGCTGCTCTGCCCGAAGATGTTGACGGCGCCGATGTAGCCGGCACCGATGAGCGGCCCGGCCACCGAGCCCAGACCGCCGATCACCACCATGAGGAACATGCGGATGCTGGCCTCGACGGTGAAGGACTGCACGTTCACGCCGTACTGGGAGAAGGCGAACATCCCACCCGCGAATGCGGCCAGGAACCCGGACACGGCGAAGGCGCCCAACCGCGCCCGCACCAGGTTGATGCCGAACGCTTGGGCCGCGGGCTCGTTGTCGCGGGCGCCGATGAGGGCGCGGGCGGTGCGGCTGCGGCGCAGGCCCATGACCGCCAGCACGACGAGCACGAGGAAGAACAACGTGAAGTAGTAGAAGGTGCGCTGGTCGTCGAGGGCCAGGCCCAGCACCCGGGGACGGGTCAGGTTCCTGGGCAGGTGGCGTCCCAGGTAGCGGGGATTCAGGAGCAGCGAGGTGACGGCCACGGCGAAGGCGAGGGTCGACACGGCCAGGTGGAGGCCCCGCAGCCGCAAGGCGGGCAGGCCGATGAGCACGGCCACCACGGCGCCCACCGCCCCGCCGGCCAGGACGGAGAGCGGGAAGGGCCAGTGGCTGACGGCCGTCACCCATGCGCCGATGGCGGCGAAGGCGAAGTGGCCGAGGCTGATCTGGCCGGCCCAGCCGGTGAGGACCAGCAGCGACAGGGCGATGATGGCGTAGATCAGGGTGACGGCGGCCAGGTTGGTCTGCGACGGCGACAGCAGGAGGGGCAGGCCCAGCACCAGGACACCGCCCCCGATCCGCAGGAGCAGCAGCCAGCGGCGCACCACGTCGAGGGACTTGAGCTCGGCCGGGATGGGGCGGGCTTCGCGCGACGCCTTCCAGCCGGCGTCCGACTCGGTGTCCGTGCGGGTCGACCTCGACCGCTGTACGAGGAACACGGTCACGATGATGAGGAGCACGAGCCCGTCCACCAGGGCGGACGACTGCACCGTCCAGAGCATGGCCTGGTCGACGATGCCGAACACCAGGCCGGCGGCCACGGTGATGGGAATGCTCGTCAGCCCGGCCACCACGGCCACGGCCAGGAGTCGCTCCTCCCCGGCCATGGCACCCACGCCCGCCGACGTGGCGGCCAGGATGGCGACGATGCCGGACAGCAGCCCGGCCACCACCCACACGATCGACGTGAGGGCAGGAGTGTTGACGCCGAGACTCTCGGCCCGCTGCGGGTTCTCGGCCGCGCCCCGCAGCACCACACCGATGGCGGTGCGGGCGAAGAACGCGGTGAGCAGCACCAGGGCGGCGGCGGTGATCATCAGCGTGACCACGTCGGTGGTCCCGAAGTTCACCGTGCCGATGCTGAAGCCGAGCTTGAACGGGAAAGGCATGGTGCCGGCCACGCGCGGGTCGACGTGGAAGAGCTGCGGCACGATCCCCTTGATGAGCTCGAACACGGCGGCCAGACCGATGGTGACCACCGTGGCGATGAGGCGGGGGGCATCGGCGAACCGCTTGATCACGAACGAGTAGGAGACGTAGCTCAGGATCAGCACCACCAGGATGCCGGCCACAGCCGACGTCCAGAAGTTGAAGTGGGCCATCCAGGAGATGAGGCGCCCGGAGCTGTTGCGCACCACCGGGACGGTGAAGGTGTGGTCGGCGATCTTGATCGTGGTCGTCTTCACGCACGAGGGGCACACGGCATGGAGGGCCATCAGGGGCTTGCCCAGGAAGGCCAGCTCGTAGAACACGACGCCGCCCACGGCGCCGATGGCGACCTGGGCGAAGTTGATGAGGCGGTTCGACCGGTAGACGAGAACGATGCCGATGGCCTGGAGGGCCACGGCGGCGCCGCCCGCCACACCCAAGCCGAACACGCCGACAGGGATGCCCTTGCCCGAGCTGAAGGTGCCGAGGAGGACGGCACCCACGACGAGCAGGACCAGCACCACCAACTCTGCCCGTTCCTTCAGCACCCGGACCGCAACGCGAGCCAATGCCGGTTGCGGGGCGCCTTGGAGGGCGTTCTCTGTCACTAAGGGACCCCCCACGTGGTCGCCTGCGCGCCTTGCGTTTGCAGGTTTCTTAAGTATCCTACCGAACTAGCCAGTAGGTTTCTTCGGTAACTTACCAAATTCCTTCCGGTGTGCACAGTCGCCCAGCGAGGAACGTAATGAACACTGTCAAACGCTCGCCGTCGCGAGCGGGGGGTCCGCTGAAGGTGGCCGTGGTGTCCCTCGCGGCCGCCGCCGTTCTGGCCTCCGGGTGCGCCAAGAAGGCCACCGCCGGCACCAGCGGGAGCAAGCTGAACGCCTGCGCCGGGGTGGCGTCGTACAACCGCCTTCAGACACCCGTGCCCGACGACCACGCCGCCGTCGTCCGCTATGCCGAGGACTTCGCCGCCATCGTCAAGAACGTGTCGTTCAAGGAGAAGTACAAGGACGCCAACGGGAAGATGCACGACGTCCCCCTGGGCGTGCGCAACGACTTCGGCGTCGTGCGCGCCTCGATGGACCGCTACCGCGATGCGGTGAAGGCAGCCGACAAGGAGGCGCCCCGAGCGGGCCCGGCCGCCACCGCCGCCAGCTTCAAGGCGGCCGAGTCGACCCTGGCCGCCGACCGCAACTACACGGAAGCCGACAAGCGCCTGCAGCGCTTCTTCGCCGACGGGTGCCGGCGATGACCTCCGTCGCCGTCGCTCCCCGTCCCCGCGGGTCGCGCTCCCCGGGCATCGTGTTCGGCGCCCTCAGCGCCGTGATCCTGGTGCTGGTGGCCGCCCTCACGGTCACGGCCAGCCGCAACGGGCCGCCCGCCATCGCCGAGTACGCGCCACAGGCGGCCCAGCAGATCAAGCAGGCACCCCTCGAGCAGACGAGCAACGTCGGCGGTGCGGCGGGGGCCGAAGGTGAGGAAACCACCACCACGACCACCACCGCTCCCCCACCTCCGGCCGCCGGCGCCGGGCCCACCACGACCACGACGGAACCCACCATCGAGCGGCCCCGAGTCCGCCGCTGTGTGGGCAACCCGCCCCGCCAGACCGAGGACCCCCAGTCGCCCCCGTGCGTGGCCTACTGGACGGGCGACAACGGCGGGGCGACCTACAAGAACGTCACGGGCGACACCATCGTGGTGGCCGCGCCTGCCGCCAGCCCCCGGGTGATGGCCGACCTGGAGGCCTACTTCAACAAGCGCTACGAGTTCTACGGGCGCAAGATCAAGCTGATCCCGGCCACCGCCTACGACAAGAGCACGTGCGCCGAGCGGCGGGCGGGTGCGGCGGCGGACGACGAGCAGAACCACATCTTCGCCTCCCTCACGTCGAACGACGGCAACGCCGGCTTCTGCTACGCCACCGAGCTGGCCCGGCGCAAGCTGCTCGCCATCGCCGCCGACGACATCGAGTACTCCGAGGCGGACATGGTCGCCATGCGCCCGTACCTCTGGCAGTACGGCATGAGCTTCGACAAGGGCCTCACCGCCATCGGCCAGATGATCTGCGCCCGGTTGGCAGGCAAGACGGCGTCGCACTCGGCCGATCCGACCCTGTCGCCCAAGAAGCGGACGTACGGCGTGGTGCTCCAGAACGTCATCCGGGACACGGACCTCAGCCTGCAACCGCTCTTCGACGCCATGGCCAAGTGCGGCGAGAAGATCGACCCTCGCGACGTCTTCCGCCTCTCCACCAACGACAATGCCGGCTTCGACCACCCCGAGGCGGCCAACGGCGCCGTCGTGCAGTTGAAGGCCGACGGCATCACCACCGTCATCAACCTGGGCATCGCCTTCGTGGAGCACTACATCGCCGCCGCCGCCGACAACCAGCAGTACTTCCCGGAGTGGATCTTCACCACGTACGGGGCCAACGACCTGAACAACGCCATCACCGCCTTCTGGCCGTCGAAGACCCAGCGCCAGTCGATCATGGGCGTGAACGTCATCCCCCCGCAACGGCCGTTCACCCGTGAGCCCGCGTTCGAGGCCATGAAGGAGGTCGACCCCGGCCTCGACCCGGGCAAGGACTACGTCGACATCACCAACTTCACCCACTACTACCGCTCGATGCTGCTCCTGGCTTCGGGCATCCAGCTGGCCGGTCCCAACCTCACGCCCGCCAACTTCGAGCGGGCGTTGCAGGCGGCCACGTTCCCGTACCCCAAGGACGACCCGACCAAGTCGGGCCGGGTGGGGTTCCAGGGCGACCACAGCATGATGGACGATGCCGCCGAGTACTGGTGGAGCGAGACGGCGACGCCACCGTTCGGATACCAGACCAGTGGTGGGGCCGGAGCGGTCTGCTACGTCAACCAGGCGCAGCGGGTGACGCTGGGCGCCTGGCCAGGTGGGGGCGACCCGTTCTTCGCGGCTCCCTGTTACCCGGGACCCGCATAACGCCATGGCTCGCCACGTGGGGAGAGGCTCCCGGTCGCCCGGAGTGGTGTACAGCGTCCTGAGCGGCGTCATCCTCTTGCTCGTGGCGGCCCTCACGGTCACGGCCAGCCGCACCGGGCCACCGGCCATCGCCGAATACGCGCCCCAGGCGGCCCAGCAGATCAAGCAGGCGCCGCTCGAGCAGACGAGCAGCGTCGGTGGTGCGGCCGGGGCCGAAGGCGATGAGACCACCAC
>DASRGI010000200.1:0-29249 GCA_035651095.1 Acidimicrobiales bacterium
CCGCGGCGTTGTCGCCCAGGACGGTGACGGTGGCACCGTCGCAGGCGGCGATCCGCTTGACCACGACGCGGTCGGGTTGGCGGGGGTCGGGCACGGCCACCAACTGGCCGGCGCGCAGCCAGGGCCAGCGCACCACCAGCAGGCGGTCGCCCGGCTCCAAGGTGGGCCGCATGCTGTCGCCCGTCACCTCCACGCGCCGCATCACCAGCGCCGCCAACTGTTCATTGGGTCTCCGTGTCGGGTAGGAACAGGCCCATGACGATCCTCCCGCGTGTCATCCAACTCGTCGATCGGCGACGTGCCCCCCAACTTGTCCATGCCCACTGCGACCTGCCGTGCGGCGTGTACGACCCGGCCCAGGCCCGCATCGAGGCCGAATCGGTCAAGGCGTGCATGGAGAAGTACAACGGCTCTGACGACGAGACGTTCCGCCAGCGCGCCATCCTCATTAAGGAGGAGCGGGCCGACCTGGTGAAGCACCACCTGTGGGTGCTGTGGACCGACTACTTCAAGCCCGAGCACCTGAAGGAGTTCCCGCAGCTGCACGACCTGTTCTGGAAGGCCACCAAGCTGGCGGGCGACACCAAGAAGACCACCGACGTGGCCGTCGCCACCAAGCTCCTCGACGCCGTCGCCGAGATCGACGCGATCTTCTGGAAGACCAAGGAGTAGCTCTTCGCGGTTTGGCCGCCAAAGCGCCTCCGAGGGCAATGAACGCACGATGAACGTACTGCCGCGCTTGTGGTGGTACGTTCCGCGCGTTCGGGTTCTCCCTGAAGGGGGTTGCACGTGGTCCTGCTTGCGGCTGCTCACATCCTCACCAAGCACGGGGGCGAGATCCTGTCCCGGTGGGCGCACTATCTCACCGGCGTGACGTGGATCGGGTTGCTGTACTACTTCAACTTCGTCCAGACCCCGGCGTTCGCCGAGTTCGATGCGGGACCGCGCACGGAGGCGTTCCGCAAGCTGGTGCCCCGGGCCCTGTGGTGGTTCCGGTTCGCCGCCCTGTTCACGGTGATCTCGGGCCTGTTCATTCTCGGGTTCCAGGAGAACTTCAAGAACGACTACTTCAAGACGACGCCGGGCATCAGCATCGCCACCGGCATCTTGTTCGGCCTCATCATGTTCACCAACGTGTGGGGGATCATCTGGCGCAACCAGAAGATCGTCATCGCCAACGCCGAGGCCACGGCCGCCGGCGGTGAGCCGCTCCCGGGCGCCGCGGCTGCGGCCCGCAAGGCGGCGTGCGCGTCCCGCACCAACGTGCTGCTCTCCATCCCCCTGCTGTTCTTCATGGGCGCCACGGCCCACTTCGCCGTGTTCTTCACCACCCAGCCGTCGGGCGGCGCCCGCGCCACCTACTGGCTGATCGTGCTGGTGGTCACCGCCATCCTCGAGGGCATCGCCATCGCCGCTCCGGCGGCGGGCAAGCCCCAGGCCTGGCACATCGACAAGCACCGCAACACGATCATCGCCGGCTTCGTGTGGGCGGCCATCCTGATCGCCCTGTTCGAGATCCTCTTCTAGGCCTTCACGAACACCGCGGTCACGGCCAGCCCGGCCGGACCGAGGATCAGCAGCGAGTCGAGACGGCGCACGGCCGGCACTCGGGCCTCCCGGTCCCCGATGAGGGCGGAGGCGACCCGGGGGCCGGCCGGCGCCGCGACCAGGGCCACGGCGCCCAGCACCCACGCTCCCGCACCCCGCAGGGGCGGGCTGAACACGGCCGCGGCGGCCAGGGTCACGGCCGCTTCGGCGGCCACGCCGGCGGCGATGCCCTCCCACGCGTTGTTGGCGCCGGTCCCCACCAGGTAGGCGCCGGCGTCGTAGGCCGAGGCCAGAGCGAGCACGACGAAGGCGGGCACCGCGCCCTCGAGCCGGTCGGTGAGAACGAGCGAGGCGGCGGCCACGGCGGGCGGTGCCACGACCAGGGCGAAACGCCGGAGCGAGCCAGCGTCGACCCGAGCCGTGGCCGCCCCCAACGCGGCAGCCACGAGCACGCCCCCGAGCACGCCGGCCGGACCGAAGGCAGCGCCCACCACGACGGCGGCGGCCGCCGCCCCGGCGGTGCCCGGGTTGGACATGGCACCTTCGCCCTCCCCCCGAATGCGCCGCGACCGCGCCAGTTGCACGGCGGCCAGCGCCGCCAGCACCGCCATCCAGGCGGCCAGCACGGCCACGCCCGCAGCCAGGGCCGCCACCGTGGCCACGAACCACAGGAGCCCAAGGCGACCGTGGGGCCCGTCGGTGTCGGCCGCCGGCCGTCCCCGCCGCCGGGCCGCCGGCGCGCGGGCCGCGCCGACACCGCGTTCGCGGCGTGGGCGCGACCAATCCGCCGCGCTGCCCACCTAGCAGCCGCCGGACACGGGGGGCAGCACGGCGACCTCGTCGGTGTCGCGGACGGGGTCGGCGACGGTGGCGGGGTCGCCGTTCACCCAGATGCGGCACGTGGTCAGCACGCTGGTGAAGGCCGGCCCGTACCGGGTGCGGGCCGCGTCGAGCACGTCGCCCACCGTGGCCCCGGCGATGTCGTCCCGGCCCGTGCCCGCCGCCTCCCGGGCGGCCGCGAACAACCGCAGGATGGCCAGTGGGTTAGGCCTCGACCTCGGCCAGCCCGTTGCTGATCACCGTGTCGCCCCGGCTGCTGGTGGCTTCGAAGGCATAGCGCTTGCGGCCGTCGGGCGTGGTGCCGGCGTCGTAGATCGTGGTGGTCACGTCGTCGCCCGGGAAGACGTTCTTCGAGAAGCGCACGGCCAACCGCTTCACGCGGCTGGGATCGCCGTCGGCCACCGTCTTGACGACGGCCTGGCTCGTCATCGCCATGGTGCACAGCCCATGGGCGATGATGCCGGGCAGCCCGACGCTCTTGGCGAAGCCATCGTCGACGTGGATGGGCATCTGGTCGCCGGACGCGTCGCGGTAGCGGTAGGTCTGGTCGTCGTCCACGTGGACGGTGAACTGGCCGACCTCGTGGGCCCGGGCCTCCTCGGGGAAGGTGTGGTCGGGCTTGTCGGGCCCGCCGCTGTCGCCGTCGGCCATGCCCCGGATGAACGTGGTGACGAACTGCTCGAGCACGACGTCACCGGACTCGGCGTCGCGGCTCACGACCCGGACCGTGAGTCGGGTGCCGGACCCGCCCACCCGCACGCTGTAGGTGTCGGCCACCGTCGTGATGGTGCGCCCCGGCACCAGGGGTTGGTGGAAATGCATGTCCTGCTCACCGTGCACGATCATCATCAGCGCCTCGGGCGGGATGATGTCGGCCACGGCCAGGCCCATGGCGTCCCACGTGGGAACCACGCCGAACACGGGCGGGGCGAACTTTCCTGATTCGTAGGCGGGGTTGTCGTCGTTGGTGGCAGCGGCGTACGCCTTGGCCCGGTCCGGGTCAATGGTGGCCGTGCGCTCGTCGTACGTCGTACCCAGCTTGTCGAGGTCGAGAGCCATGGCGCGGACGTTAATGCAGCACCCCTAGCCTGGGCACCTCGATGGCTCGCCTCCTCCTCCTCCGCCACGGCCAGTCCACCTGGAACGCCCAGCAGCGCTGGCAAGGGTGGGCCGACCCGCCGTTGTCGCCCGAGGGCGAGACCCAGTCCCGGCAAGCGGCGGCCTGGTTGGCGGACGAGGGCTTCACCGGCGTGGTGACGTCGGACCTCCAGCGGGCCCGGCGGACGGCCGCCATCCTGGCCCAGGAACTCGGCCTGCCCGAGCCCACGGTGGACGATCGGTGGCGGGAGCGGAACGTGGGCGAGTGGAGCGGGCACTCGCACGACGAGATCCTGGTGCGCTGGCCCGGCCAGCTGGAAGCGTGGCGAGCCGGCCAGTTGGAACGACCCCCCGGGGGCGAGTCGCAGGTCGACCTGGCCGGCCGGATCATGGCCGCCGTGCACGACTGGTCAGCGGCCGACGGTGTGCTGTTGGTGGTGACGCACGGCGGCGTGATCCACACGGCCGGCGTGGGCCTGGGCGCGGTGTGGCGGGGCATCTCCAACCTCAGCGGCGCATGGGTCGAGCGCGGCCCCGGCGGCCCCGAGCCCGGGGAACGAGTGGGCAGCACCACGCCATCGGCCACCACCACCGTGCTGTGATGAACGTCGAGGTGGTGCGCAGCAAGAAGCGGCGCAAGACGGTGAGCGCCCGGCGGGTGGGCGGCGTGATCCGCGTGTCGATCCCGGCCACCATGACCAAGGCCGAGGAGGAGCGGTGGGTCGGTGAGATGGTCCGCCGCATCGAGCGCAAGGTGGTGGCGGGTGAGGTCGACCTCACGGCCCGGGCCGAGGCGCTCGCCGACCGCTTCGGCCTGCCCCGCCCCTCGTCCATCCGGTGGGTCGACAACCAGGAGGCCCGCTGGGGGTCGTGCACGCCGGTGGACCGGACCGTGCGCATCTCGTCCCGGGTGGCCGGGTACCCGGCGTGGGTGGTCGACTACGTCGTCGTCCACGAACTCGCCCATCTGGTGGTGCCCGGGCACGGCCCCGACTTCTGGCGGGTGGTGAATCGCTACCCCAAGACGGAGCGGGCCCGCGGCTTCCTGGAAGCGGCCAGCCTCTTGCTGAACGGCGACTAGGGCCGGCCCGCCGCCCAGTCGGCTTCGAGGCGACCCAACTCGGTGCAGGGCGGGGCGCCGATGCGGTACTCGGCGAGGATCCCCCGCCAGTTGTTGGTCGCCCGCAACCGGCCCAGCAGGGCGCTCATGCCCCACACCACCCGGTCGAGGATGACGTAGGACGTCGGCACGTTGAGCTTCTTGATCAGCTCGCCGTAACGGCCCTGGAGGTCGATCACCGTCTGCAGGGCCTCGGCCACCCATCGCCGCGTGTAGGTGAAGGACTCGGTCTCGAAGGGTTCGTACGGACCCCTGATGTACTCGAAGACGAAGGCGGGGTCGAAGCCGTGGTCGGCGGCCAGGAACCCGGCGGCCACCGCGGCCTTGACCGCCCGGTCGGCGTCGGCGTCAAGGATGGCGTCGAGCACGGGCGCCAGGCGCTCGAACTCGCCAGGTGACCAGCGCTTCACCAGCCCGAAGTCGAGGAACGTGATGGAGCCGTCGTCGTGGAACCGGTAGTTGCCCGGGTGAGGGTCACCGTTGAACACGCCGTGGCGGTGGATGGAACCCTGGGCGAAGCGCATGAGGACCTCGGCGGCGTGGTCCTTCTGGGCCCGGGTGGCCGAGTCGAGGAACTCGGCCCAGCGCATGCCGCCGACCCACTCGCTGGTGAGCACCCGCTGGCTGCTGCGCTCGGGCACGACCTTGGGGATGCGCACGAACGGGTGGCCCTCGTAGCGCTCGGCGAAGTCGGTCTGGCAGCCGGCCTCGATGCGGTAGTCCAACTCGTCGGCCATGCGGTCCCGGAGTTCGTCGACCAGCGCCTTCACGTCGAGGCCCTTGAGGGCGAACTGGGCGAAGAGGCCGTAGAGCAGCTCGGCGTTGTCGAGGTCGCTCTTGATGGCCTTGTCCACGCCCGGGTACTGCACCTTGACCGCGACCACGCGCCCGTCGGGCATGACGGCCCGGTGCACCTGGCCGATGGATGCGGCGGCCACGGGGATGGGGTCCCAGTCGAGGAAGAGCTTGCCGGGGTCGTCGCCCAACTCGGCGCGGATGACGCCCTCGGCCAGGCTCGGGGCCATGGGCGGGACGTCGGCCTGCAGGGTGGCCAGCGCGGCCTGGGCCTCCGGGGGCAGGCCGTCGGCGATGAAGGAGAGCATCTGCCCGGCCTTCATGATGGCGCCCTTCATGCCGCCCAGGACCTTGGCCACGTCCTCGGCGGAACGGATGGCGAACTGCTGCTCGAGGCGGGCCCGCTCCTCCTCGGTGGCGGCCCGGCCCCGGACCTTGACCTGCGCGTAGTGCAGGCCCCGCCGGGCGGTCAGCCGCCAGACGCGCACCTGGCGGTCGAGACGGTGGCGGCGGTCGGCGTCGGACAGGAGGGCGGCGGTGGTGCCGCCGGCGGCCGCCAGCGCGGCCAGGCTGGCGAGCAGGCCGCGCCTGTCGCGCCTGCGCCCGCCCACCGTGCTAGTCGCCCTCGGTGAGGGTGCCGGCTGTCCTCGCCTCGCGCTCGGCCAGCGCCTGGTCCTTGAGGCAGAAACGGGCAGCAGGCATGGCCTCCAACCGCTCGTCGCCGATGGGCTGGCCGCATGCCTCGCACAGGCCGTACGTGCCTTCGTCCAGCCGGCGCAGGGCGTGTTCGATGTCGGCCAGCTCGGCCTCGACCCGCTCGAGGATGGAGAGGTCGCGCTCCCGGTTGAAGGTCTCGGTGCCCACGTCGGCCTGGTGTTGATCGAGCGATGAGAGCTCGGCCAGGCTGTCGTCCTCGGACTCGGCGTTCAGGTCGTCGAAGCCGTGGCGCACCTCATCGAGGCGGCTGCGCTCCTCCTCGAGACGTTCGCGAGCGTGGTCGAGGTCCATGGCCAAATGCTAGTGGTGCGGTCGGGCTGATCCGTCCGAGGGGCGCCGGTACGCTCGAAGGGTTCGGGGGCGTAGGTCAGTGGTAGACCGACAGACTTTTAATCTGTGCGTCGGGAGTTCGATCCTCCCCGCCCCTACAACGCACACCCCTCCAACGTCAGCCGCCCTGCTTGTACACCAACAGCAACTCGCTCTGGGTGGCATCGCAGTACGACGAGCGCACGCGCCACGCGCCGCCCTCGTTGGCCCGGCGGTACGGGCTCTCGGCCTCGCCCGCCTCGGCGTCGCCCCGGCCCAACGCCCATCCGTGCTTGGGCCACTCGGCGGTGACGAACAGCACGAAGCTGCGCAGGTCCATCTTGACGACGAACGTCGCCTGGTGGATCCCCGCGCCCGACACCGACAGGTCGGCCACCGGGTAGGTGCCCGGGGGGAGCGGGAGGTCGGCCGGGAGCCAACCGATGGCCGGGCCCGCGGCGGGCATGGGAGCGCAGACCTGGAACCGCGAACCGGCCGCGGCCGCCGTCGAGGAGGTGGTCGGGGCCGGCGGTGGCGACGTGGTGGTCGTCGAACGAACGACCGCGTCGCCACCGCGGCCCGAACAGGCGGCCAGCCCCGAGAGCGCTAGTAGCGCCGCCGCCCCCGGTAGTAGTAGCCACCGCCGCCGAAAAGGAGCACCACGAGCAGCACGATCAAGAGGATGGTGAGCATGCGCCGTCTGTGCCCGTGCGAGCACGGAGAGAAACCTCACTTGACGCCCAGCGTCGGTCGTTGCAGGATACGGTCGTGGGGGAAACGACCGTAGCCATCCCGACCAGGGTGCTCGTGCTGGGGATGGCTCACAAAGACGGCACGATCCATGCCGAAGAACTCTTCCCCGTGGCCGCCGCGTGCGGCCAGTCGGCCGAGCAGGTCAGGTCGTGCCTGCGCCGCCTGGTGGGCGAGCAGCTCTTCGTGCGCCATGGCACGGGAGGCGGCGCCCGCTACGAAGCCACCCCCGAAGGCGTGGCCGCCATCACCAACGGCATCGCCCGCACCCGCCTGGCGTACGCCCTCGACGCCGCCGGGCGGGGCTGGGACCGCCACTGGCATCTCGTCGCCTTCGCCATCCCCGAGGAGCGCCGCCCGGCCCGAGACGCTTTCCGCGACCGGCTGCTCAGGCTGGGCGGCGCTCCCGTCCAAGGCGGCCTCTACGTCGCCGCCCGGGATTGGGACGACGAGGTGCGGGACGAGGCCAAGCGCCTCGACGTGGCGCCCCTCGTCACCCTGATCGTCACCGACGAACTGGAGATCGCCGGCCAGCGCGATCCCCGCGAGCTGGCGAGCCATCTCTGGGCCATCGACGACCTGCGCCGGCGCTACGACGACTTCGTGGACCGCTTCGGCGAGGTGCCCGCCGCCCTCGACGACATGCGCAAGCGCAAGGAGCGCCTGCCCGACACCGAGTTCCTGCCCGGAGCCCTCGCCATGGCGGTGGCGTTCCAGGAGTGCTTCGAGCGCGACCCCCTCCTGCCCCCGGAGCTGCTCCCCCGGCCCTGGCCGGGCAAGGCCGCCCGAGACCTCGTGGCCACCAGCCGGCGCTTGGCCCTCAACCTGCGCCAGGCCCATGGCCGCCCTGCCCTGTTCCACCTCTTCGACGCCGCCGTCGATCACCTCTGAACCAAGGAGCCTTCATGAAGTTCGGCATCTTCTACGAGCACCAGCTACCCCGCCCCTGGGAGAGCGACGACGAGCACCGGTTGCTCAAGGACGCCCTCGAGCAGGTCGAGCTGGCCGACCGCCTGGGCATCGACTACGTGTGGGAGGTCGAGCACCACTTCCTCGAGGAGTACTCGCACTCGTCCGCCCCCGAGGTGTTCCTCGCCGCCGCCAGCCAGCGCACCAGCCGCATCCGCCTGGGCCACGGCATCGTGCAGCTGCCCCAGGAGTTCAACCACACCGCCCGCGTGGCCGAGCGCATCGCCACCCTCGACCTCATCTCCGACGGCCGGGTGGAGTTCGGCACGGGCGAAGCGTCGTCCGAGGCCGAGCTGGGGGGCTTCCGGATCGACCGGGCCACCAAGCGCGACCAGTGGATCGAGGGACTCGACGCCGTCACCCGCATGTTCGTGGAGGAACCCTTCGCCGGCTACGACGGCCAGTTCCTCAAGATGCCGCCCCGCAACGTGGTCCCCAAGCCCCTGCAGAAGCCCCACCCCCCGCTGTGGGTGGCGTGCAGCCGGCGCGAGACCATCCACCTCGCTGCCACCAAGGGCATCGGCGCCCTGTCCTTTTCGTTCATCGAGCCGGCCGAGGCCAAGGCCTGGGTGGACGACTACTACGCCACCATCGAGTCGGAAGCATGTGTGCCCGGCGGGTTCGCGGTGAACCCCAACATCGCCATCGTGGTCCCGCTGCTGGTGCACGAAGACGAGGAGACGGCCATCGAGCGCGGGCTCGACGGCGGCCACTTCTTCGGCTACTCGCTCGCGCACTTCTACGTGTTCGGGCAGCACACGCCCGGCGTCACCAACGTGTGGGAGGAGTTCGAGGAGCGGCGCTCGCTGTTCGGCTTCGACCGCCGCATCGCGGCCCAGACCGGCCAGCAACTCGGGGCCCAGCTGATGGAGGACGGCCTGGGTGCCCTGCGCGGCGCCATCGGCACGCCCGACCAGGTCCGCGGACTGCTCAAGGGGTACGAGGCGGCGGGCGTCGACCAGGTGATCTTCGTGAGCCAGGCCGGGAAGACCAAGCACGAGGACATCTGCGAGTCGCTGGAGCTGTTCGCCCGCGAGGTCATGCCCGAGTTCCACGACGGCGAGGAGCAGCGGGAGAAGGCCAAGATGGAACGGCTGGCTCCGGCCATCGAGGCGGCCCTGGCCCGGCGGGAGCCGCCCCGCCCGGCCCCCGACTACACCATCAACGCCACGTTCCAGATATGACGGCAACCGGTGTGGTCGTCACCGGCGGGGCGTCGGGCATCGGCCGGGCCACGTGCCTGGCCCTGGCCGAGGCGGGCAGGCCCGTCGCCGCCTGGGATGTCGACGGCGCCGGCGCCAAGGAGACGGCGGATCTCTGTGCCGCCACCTACGGCGTGGCGACCTACGCGACCGAGGTCGACGTCCGCACCTTTGCCGCCATCGAGGCTGCCGTCGCTCCGACGCTCGACGCGCTGGGCACCATCGGCGGCGCCGTGCACGCCGCGGGGGTAGCCACTCCCGCGCCCATCGACTTCATCGACGAGGAGACGTGGGACGCGGTGCTCGACGTCAACCTGCGGGCCGAGGCCTTCCTCGTACGCGCCCTCCTGCCGTCCCTGCGTGCAGCCAACCCGGGCTCGGCCGTGGTGGGCATCGCGTCGGTCGAGGCCATCGTGGGCCACGGCGCCGTGCCCGCCTACTGCTCGTCCAAGGCGGGCCTGCTGGGCCTCACGCGATCGTTGGCCCATCGGCTGGCCATCGACGGCATCAGGGTCAACGCCATCTGCCCGGGGCCGGTCGACACGCCGATGATGGCGCCCCTCCTCGCGGTGCCCGACGCTCGCCGGTCCATCGAGGAGCACGTTCCCCTCAAGCGGGTGGCCGATCCCGCGGAGATCGGACGGGTGGCCCGCTTCCTGCTGTCCGACGACGCCAGCTACGTGCACGGGGCCGCCGTCGTGGTGGACGGCGGCTACACCGCGGTCAACCCAGGCGGCTGATGACCTCGTCGCCGAAGGCACGCAGGCGGTCGGCGGCCACGGACGGGACGACCAAGCGGTCGATGCCCAGGTCCTCGTAGCGCTTCACCATGTCGACGTCGGCGCGCAGCGACGTGCCCGTGGTGACCTCGATGGCGTCGGGGTCGCGGCCCGCGTCCTCGGCCGCGGCGCGCATGGTGTCGAGCAGGCCGGGCAGCACGTCGAACCTCCCCTGGGCGGGGAAGAAGCCGTCACCCAGCCGGCCGGCCCGGCGGGCAGCCGCGGGCGAGTGGCCGCCCACCACGATGGGCACGCCACCCGGCTGCACGGGCTTGGGGTACGACTGGGCCCGCTCGAAGTGCACGAAGCGACCGTGGTGGGTGGACTCAGCGTCGCGCCACAAGGTGCGCAGGGCATCGACGTACTCGTCGGTGCGCGCCCCCCGCTCCTCGAAGGGAACGCCGATGGCGTCGAACTCCTCCTGGAGCCAGCCCACGCCGATGCCCAGCAACACCCGACCGCGGGACAGCACGTCGAGGGTGGCCACCTCCTTGGCCAGGACCACCGGGTTGCGTTGGGGGAGGATGACGACGCCGGTGCCCAGCCGCAACGTGGACGACGCCGCCGCCACCCAGGTGAGCCAGATCAACGGGTCGGGGATGGGCGCGTCCTCGCCGCCGGGCATGCGGCCATCGGGCGAGTACGGGTACTGCGACTCGTAGCCGGCGGGCACGACGACGTGCTCCACCGTCCAGAGGGACTCGAAGCCCGCTTCCTCGGCGACGTGGGCCAGGGCGACGGCGCCGTCGGGCGTGGCGGCCGCACCGGTGTTGGCGTAGGCCAGGCCGAACTTCACGCGACCGGTACGAGCGACCGCACCAGCGCGTGCAGCATCGAGCGCATGATGGCGGCGGCGCGCGAGGGATCGTGCCCGGCCAGGCGCAGGGCATCCCAGGTGCTCCACGCGCTGGCGATGTCGAGGGCGGTCAGGGCGTCGTCCCGCTCCTCGGCGGGCAGCGTGGACAGCTCCTGGTCGAACACGTGCGCCACCTCCTTGCGGGCCACGGCCAGCGTGGCGTCGCGGCTGGCGCGCAACTGTTCGGAGAACGGCTCCTGCAACAGGGACGCCCGGCGCACGGGCGTGATGGCTTCGAGGATGCGGGCCCGCTGCTCCACGAAAGCATCGAGCCGAGCCTCCAAAGGACCGTCGGACGGGAGGACGTCGACGAGGGCGACCACGTGGTCGCGGTAGCGCTCGGCGGCTGCCGCGAAGAGCGCTTCGAGGTCGTCGAAGTGCTGGTAGATGGACCGCAACGACACGCCCGCACGCTCGGCGATGCGGGGTGCGGGCGGCTTCAATTCGCCCGATTCGATGAGGGCGAGAAGGGCGTCGACGATGGACTGCCGCGTGCGCAGGGCCCGAGCCGAGCGACCATCCATGACGCTAGGGTCGTCCACCACCGCGGAAACTCTAGAACGGGGAGCAATGGACCTGCTGGGAACGATCACCGCGATCCCCCGCCAGCTGGGGGCGCTGAAGATCCTGGGCGACACCGGCATCGTCAACCCGCTGCGTCCCGACCGGTTGGTGGGAACGGCTCGGACCATGGCCCGGTGGGGCCCCACGCCGGCAGGCGGGTACGCAGCTGCGGCCCAGAACTTCCCGGACGACGTGGCCCTGATCGACGAGCGGGGCGCGCTCACGTTCGGGGCCCTGCACCGGCGCACCAACGCCCTGGCCCACGGTCTCAGCGCCCTCGGAGTGGGCGCGGGCGACGGCGTGGCCGTGCTGTGCCGCAACCACCGCGGCTTCGTGGAGGCGACGGTCGCCGCGTCCAAGCTGGGCGCCGACGTGCTGTTCCTCAACACCGGGTTCTCCTCGCCGCAGGCCAAGGGCGTGCTCGACCGCGAGGGTGCCACCGCAGTCGTGTTCGACAGCGAGTTCGCCGACGTGGTGGCCGAGGGATCCCGCGGGCGGATCCAGGTCGTGGCGTGGCACGACGGCCACTCCCCCATCCCCACCATCGACGCGCTGATCGCCGACCATCCCGACACCGATCCGCCCAAGCCAGCCCGCCACGGCCGCGTCGTGATCCTCACCTCGGGCACGACGGGCGCACCCAAGGGCGCGCCGCGCAGCTCACCGCGGAGCCTGGAGTCGGCCGTGGCCCTGTTCTCCCGCATCCCCATGCGGTCGCGCCAGACCACGGTGATCGCCGCGCCCATGTTCCACGCGTGGGGCCTGGGCCACCTGCAGTTGGGCATGGCGCTGTCGTCCACGCTGGTGCTGCAACGGCGGTTCGATCCGGAGGACACGCTGCGGGCCATCGCCACCCATCGGGCCACCACGCTGGTGGTCGTCCCTGTCATGCTCCAGCGCATCCTGAGCCTGCCCGCGGAGACGCGCGCCCGTTACGACTGCTCGTCGTTGCGCATCACCGCGGCCAGCGGGTCGGCCCTTCCCGGCGAGTTGGCCACGCGGTGGATGGACGCCTTCGGCGACAACCTCTACAACCTCTACGGGTCCACCGAGGTGGCCTGGGCCAGCATCGCCACGCCCGCCGAGCTGCGGGCCGCCCCGGGCACCGCCGGGCGGCCGCCCGTGGGCACGGTCGTGCGCCTCTACGACGAGCAGGGTGTTCCGGTGGTGACCGGCGAGCGGGGCCGCATCTTCGTGGGGAGCGACATGCTCTTCGAGGGCTATACCGGCGGGGGCAGCAAGGTCGTCATCGACGGGCTGATGTCGGTCGGGGACATGGGCCACATCGACGAGGACGGCCTGCTGTTCGTCGACGGCCGGGAGGACGACATGATCGTCTCCGGCGGCGAGAACGTGTTCCCGAGCGAGGTCGAGGATCTGCTCGCGTCCCATGTCGCCATTGCCGATGTCGCCGTCGTCGGAGTGCGGGACGACGAGTTCGGCCAGCGACTGCGGGCCTTCGTGGTCATGACCCCGGGTGGGCCGGGGCTCACCGAGGCGGCGGTCAAGACCTATGTGCGGGACCGCCTGGCCCGGTACAAGGTGCCGCGCGAGGTGGTGTTCCTGGAAGAGCTGCCCCGCAATGCCAGCGGCAAAGTGCTGAAGCGGGAGCTGCAGACCTGGGGTGCTGCTGCCGACTAGGTCAGCAGCAGCACGAGGATGATGATGATGATCAGGGTGCCGATGCCGATGTACATGCCCCTCGGCGTCCCCCCTGGGTCGCGGCGGTAAACACGCGACAGCCCCCGGTTTGTCGGCCCCCGAAGCAGGGGACGCTCCGGGCATGATCACATTCTTCGTCGTGCTGATCCTGTTGATGGTGCTCCTTGCCATCGGCATCCCTGCGCTCCAGGGCACTGGCCGCCGGGTGGTCTACGAGCGCCGGCCGCGGGTGGTCGAGGAGATCATCGAGGACGACCCCATCGGGGACCGCACCGGCGGCGATTCCCTCGAACCCATCGCCCGCAGCCGCCGCGTCGTCCGACGCCGGCGCGTGTACTGACGGCGCCGCGTGTACTGACGGCGCAGTTGGGGAAACACGCCTGCATGAACGCGCTCACCTTCCTGCACCAGGAGCACCAGAACGTCGACGCCCTCTTCAAGCGGTTCGAGGACGCCGGGCCCAAGGCCACCAAGACCAAGAGTGAGATCGTGCAGAAGGTGATCGAGCACCTGTCCGTGCACGCGGCCATCGAGGAGCAGGTGTTCTACCCGGCGGTCGAGCAGGCCGTTCCCAGCGCCAAGGGCATGGTCCTCGAAGCGCTGGAGGAGCACCACGGGGCCAAGATGTTCCTGATGGAGCTGGAGAAGCTCCCGCCCACGTTCGAGCGTTACGACGCCAAGGTCACCGTGCTCATCGAGCAGGTGCGCCACCACGTCGAGGAAGAGGAGAACGAGCTCTTCCCCCAGGTGCGCGAGGCCATGACCGTGCAGGAGTTGGAGGAGCTGGGCGAGCGGCTGCAGGAAGCTCGCAAGGCGGCGCCCACCCGGCCCCACCCGTTCCAGCCGGACCGGCCGCCGCTCAACCTGGTGCTGGGCGCACCCGTGGCCGTGTGGGACCGGGCCGTCAACACCGGAAAGGAACTGGTAGGGCGCCTGCTCAATCGCTGAGGTGGGCGAGTGATCCTGATCGGAACGTCGGGCTGGCAGTACAAGGACTGGAGGGGCACCTTCTACCCCTCGGACGTTCCCCAGTCGCGCTGGCTGGAGTTCTACGCCGGGCACTTCCAGACCCAAGAGGTGAACAACGCCTTCTACCGCCTGCCGTCGCCCGAGACGTTCCGGGCCTGGCGGGACCGCACGCCGGACGACTTCGTGATGGTGGTGAAGGCCAGCCGCTACCTCACCCACGTGAAGCGGCTGCGCGACCCCGAGGAGCCCGTGCGCCGGCTCATGGCCAACGCCGGTGCGCTGGGACCCAAGCTCGGCGCCGTGCTCGTGCAGCTCCCGCCCACGCTGACGTATGAGCGGTTCCCCGAGCTGGAGCAGACGCTCGCGTGCTTCCCCCGGTCGGTGCGCGTGGCCGTCGAGTTCCGCCACGACAGCTGGTGGCGCGACGAGACGTACGACCTGCTGCGCCGGTTCGACGCCGCCTGCTGCCTGCCCGACAGCCCCCGGCGGTCGGCGCCACTCGTGCGCACCGCGGGTTGGGGGTACGTGCGCATGCACGAGGGTGTGGCCTCCCCCCGGCCCTGCTACGGCGAGAAGGCGCTGGACTCGTGGGCCCAGCGAGTGGCGTCGCTGTACCCCGACGGCGAGGACGTGTTCGTGTTCTTCAACAACGACCCGCATGCGTGTGCGGTGCGCGACGCCCGGCTGTTCGCGCTGGCGTGCCGCCGCCACGGGCTGGCGCACACGCGGGTGCCCGGCCCCCACGACATCCACGTTCTCGTCACGCCCACGCGCACATAGGCGGCACCCGCGTTACGAGAGTGGTGGGGGTGGGGTTACCAGCCTTCGAGGGCGCCGTGCATCTCCCACACCAGGATCTCGGCGCTGGCGCGGGCTGTCACCTTGGGACCGCCGGCCCCGGTGATGCGGGCGGCATCGCCCTCCAGCAACACGCCGCCGCCTTCCAGTTCGACCTCGCCGCGGGGCACGAACAGGTGCACGAACGGGGCGTCGGGCAGGACCACCACCTCACCCGGCTGCAGGCGGGCGCCGTGCAGCACGGCGTCCTTCTGGCGGATGGCGATGGCGGCGTCGTGTCCCGCGCCCGAGGCGATGGGCACCAGCCCGCCCTTGGCCAGCGCGTCGTTGATGTCCAGCTGCTGGTATCCGGGCGTGATGCGCTCGGTGTCGGGCACGACCCACATCTGCACGAAGTGGACGTCCTCGTCCCGGCTGGGGTTCATCTCCGAGTGGAAGATCCCGGTACCGGCGCTCATGCGCTGGGCCAGGCCCGGGTAGATGATCCCCTGGTTGCCCTCCGAGTCCTTGTGCTCGAGCTCGCCGTCCAGCACCCAGGTGACGATCTCCATGTCCCGGTGGGGGTGCGTGCTGAACCCGGTGTCCGCCCGCACGCGGTCGTCGTTGTTCACCAGCAGCAGCCCGAAGTGGGTGTTGTTGGGGTCGTAGTGGGTGCTGAAGCTGAAGCTGTGGTGCGACTCCAGCCAACCGATGGCCGTGTGGAACCGGTTGTCGCGGCGTTGAATGTCGAGGGTGGCGCTCACGGGCGGGTCAACGCCTCAGGAGCGGGACCGATTCCGCTCGATGACCTCGAGGCCGCGGAAGT
The DNA here is from genome assembly GCA_035651095.1 of Acidimicrobiales bacterium. Lineage (GTDB taxonomy): Bacteria > Actinomycetota > Acidimicrobiia > Acidimicrobiales > JAUTXP01 > DASRGI01. The sequence continues at coordinate 15,782 of DASRGI010000200.1, forward strand.
AGGGCCGCAGGGCGTCGGGAACACGGACGGTACCGTCGGGCTGGCGGTTGGCCTCCACCAGCGCGGCCCACACCCGGGGTACGGCCAGGGCCGACCCGTTGAGGGTGTGCACCAGGGCGGTGCCCTTGGCCCCACTTGCCGGGTCGGGCCGGTAGCGGATGTTGGCCCGGCGAGCCTGGTAGTCGCTGAACCACGAGACCGACGAGACCTCCAGCCACATGTCGCACCCGGGCGCGTAGACCTCGAGGTCGAACGACCGGTGATGCGACTGGCCCAGGTCGCCCGAGCAGATCTCGATGACCCGGTACGGCAGCTCCAGCGCCTGGAGGGCGCCCTCGGCCCGGCTCACCAGCTCGTCGAGCATGGCGGGCGCCTGCTCCGGCGTGGTGTAGGCGAGGATCTCGACCTTGTCGAACTCGTGGACCCGCAGCAGGCCCCGGGTGTCGCGCCCGGCCGAGCCCGCCTCCCGCCGGTAACACGGCGTGTACGCCATGAGGCGCACGGGAAGGTCGGCCTCGTCGAGGATCTCGTCCCGGCCGATGGACGTGAGCGGCACCTCGGCGGTGGGGATGCACCAGAGGTCGTCGCGCTCGATGTGGTAGGCGTCGTCGGCGAACTTGGGTAGCTGGCCGGTGGCGGTGAGGGTGGCCGTCGTCACCAGCGTGGGCGGGCGGACCTCCTCGAAGGCGTCGGCGTTGCGGTCGAGGGCGAACTGGCACAGGGCCCGGGCGAGGGTGGCGCCCGCGCCCCGGTACATGGCGAACATCGACCCCGAGATCTTCGCTGCCCGTTCCAGGTCGAGAATGCCGAGCTCAGCGCCGATGTCCCAGTGGGGCACGCGCTGGTGGTCCTGGTAGGCGTCGGCGTCGTAGCCGTGCACCCGCAACACCGGGTTGTCGGCGTCGGAAGCACCGTCGGGAGCGAGATCGGACGGGATGTTGGGGACGCGCAGGAGGAGATCGCGCAGGTCCCGCTCCACCTGGTCGGCCTGGTCGGCGACCTTGGCTTGCTCCTCGCCCAGGGCCCGGCTCTCGGCCATGAGGCCGTCGGCCTTGGCCGTGTCGCCCACCTTGCGAGCCCGGCCCACGTCCTTGGACAGGGCGTTGACGCGGGCCCGCAGGTCGTCTCGCCTCGTGGCCAGCTCCCGCAACTCGCCGTCGAGGGTGACGAGGCGATCGACGTCGGCGGGGCCGACCTTCTTGCGCGCCAGTGCCGCCTTCACGCGGTCGAGCTCGGAGCGCACCAGCCGAATGTCGATCATGACGAGGGGAACGGTAGCGTGCGATGCCGTGCCCGCTCTGGAGGTACACGAGCTGGTGGTGCGTTACGGCGGCGTGGTCGCCGTCGACCGCCTGTCGTTCACCGCCGAGCCGGGCGAGGTGCTGGCGCTGCTCGGTCCCAACGGGGCGGGCAAGACCACGACGGTGGAGACGCTGGAGGGGTACCGCCGGCCGTCGTCGGGGTCCGTGCGAGTGCTGGGTGTGCCGCCGAGGGACGCCATTCCCAAGATGGGCGTGATGCTGCAGCGGGGCGGGGTGTACCCGGTCATGAACGCCCGCGACGCGCTGCGCCTGTTCGCTGCGTACTACCGCGACGACCCGGCCGACCCCGAGGAGCTGCTCGACCTGGTGGGCCTGCGGGACGTGGCCGGCACGCCGTGGCGGCGCTTGTCGGGGGGCGAGCAGCAACGCCTGTCGTTGGCGCTGGCGCTGGTGGGCCGCCCGTTGGTTGCGTTCCTCGACGAACCCACGGCCGGCGTCGACCCCCACGGCCGCCTGCAGATCCGCTCGGTGGTGCGGGGGCTGCGCGACGCGGGCGTGTGCGTGCTGCTGACCACGCACGAGCTGGAGGAGGCGGAGCGGCTGGCCGACCGGGTGCTGATCATCGACCGGGGCCGGCTGGTGGCGTCGGGCACGCCGGACGAGCTCATGCGGGCCGGCGGGGCCGAGCAGATCCGGTTCGGGGCCCCGCCGGGGATCGACACGGGCGGGCTGGCTGCCGTCCTGGAGTGCTCGGTCGTGGAGGCCCGGCCCGGCGAGTACCTCGTCGAGGTGGCCCCCACGCCCGCCAACGTGGCCGCCCTCACCGCCTGGCTGGCCGAGCGCAACCTGCCATTGGCCGACCTGCGGGCCGGGCGCCAGACCCTGGAGGACGTGTTCCTGCGCCTGACCGCGGAGGGGCCGGAGTGACGCGCGTGCGGGGGCGGCTGCGGTCGCGTCCGCTGGCCGCCCAGACCCGCGCCGAGGTGACGATGACGCTGCGCCGGGGCGAGTCGGTGCTGCTGGCCCTCGGCATCCCCGTGCTGCTGCTCGTCTTCTTCTCTCTGGTCGACGTGCTGCCCACGGGGACGAAGGACCCGGTCGACTTCTTGGCGCCCGGCGTGCTGGCCCTGGCCGTCATGTCCACAGCCATGGTGAGCCTGGCCATCGCCACCGGGTTCGAACGCCAGTACCTCGTGCTGAAGCGGCTGGCCGTCACCCCCCTGGGACGGCCGGCGCTGTTGGCCGCCAAGACGGCCGCCATCGTGGTGATCGAGGTCGTGCAGGTGGCCGTGCTGGTGCCGGTGGCGCTGGCCTTGGGATGGCACGCCGGGTCGGCCGACGTGGTTGTGGCCGTGGGCGCCGTGGTGCTCGCCACCATCGGGTTCGCCGGGCTGGGGCTGCTCATGGCCGGCACGTTGCCGGCGCTCACCACGCTCGCCGCGGCCAACGGGCTCTACCTCGTGCTGCTGCTCCTGGGCGGCATGGTGGTGCCGCTGTCCAAGCTGCCCGGCGGCTTGCGGGCCGTGGCCCGAGCCCTGCCCGCGGCGGCGCTGTCGGACGGGCTGCACGCCGCCTTCACGGGGTTGGCCGTCCCCGGCCGGGTGTGGGTGGTGCTGGCCGCGTGGGCCGTAGCCGCGCCCGCGGCTGCCGCCCTCACGTTCCGCTGGGAGTGATCCGCCCGTCGACCGTGCGCGAATTCGTGCTGGACCTATCGCCCCCCTATACGGCACACTTTCGCTGACAGCATTTCTTGACTGGGGGTCAACGTGTTAGCTATTCGTCGTTTCTTCGTCGCGCTTGTCGTGCTCGGGATCAGCGCTGCGCCGCTGATCGCTGGTGGGATAACCGATCGGGCGGGAGCGGCCACGCCGTGTAGTGGAACGGTCGTCGGCCCCATCTTCAACCCGCTCAATGGCGACCCGTATTCGGTTTACCTGATCGCCGGCACCCAGGGTGGGGCCGTTTGTCTGGACGAGCCCGGCACCGACGGCGACCCGTATGGCGGCGCCGGTGTGGGTGCGCCCCCGGCTGGCACCGGCACCGCGACCCACGTTCAGGCCTGCAACATTCCCGCAGGCGCGTGCCTGGTCAACGAAAAGGCGGCTGCATACGTGGACGGAACGCTGGCTCCATCCACGGGTGGAACGCTCGTGTGCGTTGGGTCGATCTGCGTTCCGCAAGTGGTGGGCACTGGCCTCGTCGTGCACCTCATCCTCCACACTGACTCGCAACCGACGGTTGTCACGCTGCCCGAGGAGAACATCGCGCAAGGGGTCTGCGTAGGCGTGCTCGCGGCCTGTTAGCAACGCGCGCCGTGCACAAGTGCTTCAGGCGGTCAAGCACTTGTGCACGCTCGCCGAGGTGGGGGCACGCTCGCCGGGGTGGGAGCGGGCGGGAACCAGAGCGCGGAGCCGTCGCAGCCGGTGCCCGGGTGGCGGGCGACGACCGGGGTGGATGACGCGGCCACGACCGCGGCCATGGCCGCGTCGAGCAGGTCGTGCGACCACGACGGCGGCACGCCCAGCACCGACGCTCGCCAGGCCCGGCCCGCCGCGGTCGACTTCTTGGGCGGCCAGCGGCGGCCGTGCAACAACCAGAACGAGCCGCCCGGGAAGACCTCGACGGCCGCCAAGCCGGCGGCGGCGAGGGCCGACCACACGGCGAAGCCGGTGCGCATCCACGGCGGGCACGCCTCCAGGCCCACGGGCGTCACCCACGGAACCCACACGCCCAACTGCTCCCCGGCGGCGATCTCACTGCACCGGGCCGAGCGGAACTTGGCCGAGCCCGACCACGCGGGGTCGGCGACATGGGCGCCCACGGACGGAGCGGCGGGGGCGTCCACGCCCACCCGCACCGCGCCTGCGCACATGGCCACGACGGCACCCAGCTCGTCCGCCGGGAACGACCGCGCCAGGACCACGGCCCCGTCGTCCACCACGGCGACATGGACGGCCGCCGCGCCCACGTCGATGCCCGCGGCTCTCATTTGATGAGCTTGACCAGGCCGTCCAGGTCGTGCTGGGACAGCGGTCCCAGGTGGCGGGCCCGGACCACGTGGCCGGCGTCGAGGGCGAACGTCACCGGGATGCCGGGCTTGAGGTGCACGCCGTAGGCGCCGGCGATCTGCTGGCGGGGGTCCAGCGCCCCCGGCCACGACGCACCCTCGTCGCGCATGAAGCGGCGGGCCTCGTCGGGCGTGTCCCGGAACACCACGCCCACCACGTGTACGCCCGAACCGCTGCCGTCCACCTTGGCCAGCATGGGGAACTCACTCCGGCACGGGATGCACCACGACGCCCAGAAGTTGACCAGCACTGGTCCCTTCACGGACGCCAGCGTGAGGGTGCGACCGTCCAGGTCGACGGTCGAGAACTCCGGTGCGGGGCGACCCACGGCGGCGGTTGGGCCCGAGCTGCTCCCCGACGGGCGGAAGGCGACGACCAGGACGGCAGCGGCGAGCACCCCCACGGCCGCCAGCGTGAGACGCCGCCTGGTCAGGGACGCTCCCCCGGGCCGGGCGGTCCCGGCGGCCCCGATGTGCGGGCCAGTTCAGCCTCCACGTCGGCCCACGTGAGCACGCCGTCGGGCCCGACCTTCCGCCGGGGCGGGCCTTCGGGCTCGACGGAGTACCACCGGAAGAAGACGCCCACGATCACTCCCCACAGGATGGACCCGGCGTAGACCTTCATGAGCGCGCCCGCCAGCTGCTGGTCGGCCACGGCCGACAGGTGCAGCACGTGGGGGACGTGGGCGTAGTAGCTGTACAGCGGCGTCTCCCCGAAGGTCAGGAACGACGCGGGGATGGTGGGAATGACCGACTGCAGGAACAGGTAGAGCATCTTCACCGGGTACGACATGGTGGGCAGCTCGGGCAGCGTGTTCACCACCGGCAGCCACATGATCACGGCGCTGAAGAACAGCACCACGTGGACCACCAGGTGCACGGGGTGGTGCTCGAGGGCGGTGTTGACCACCAGCGGCCAGTGGGCCAGCACGGTGATCACGTTGAAGATGACCCCGGCCATGAGCGGCTTGCTCAGACGCTTGACCACCCGGTGGACGCGGGGGTTGTCGACGAGCAGCCAGCGGGCCATCCAGGCGGGCAGGCCGAGCAGCAGGAGGGGCGGGGCGATGAGCGTGATGCCCGTGTGCTGCACCATGTGCACCGACAGCAGGTAGTTCTCGCCCAGGTCGTGGATGGGCCAGTCGGCGTGGATCCAGAGGGCGGCCACGCCCAAGCAGAACAGGACGATCTTGCGGCGGGGCAGCACCTCCTCGCCGGGCACGACCTTGGTGGGACCGACGTGGCGAGCGAGCAGGAAGTAGCCGACCAGGAGGGCCACCATCACGGCCCAGACATCGGGGTGGGCGTGGAACGCCCAGGGGTTGGGTCTCGGAGAGCTCGTGAGTTGGGCGATCAGGCCCACGGCAGGAACGTCAGCTTGAAGACGCCCAGGGTCCAGAGGTACGCCACGTAACAGAGCGATGCCAGGACGAAGCCGGTGACGAACAGGCGCCGCAGGATGCGGTTGTCGAACTTCAGGTGCATGAAGTACGCGGCCACCATGACGAACTTGATGCTCGCCAGCACCAGCAGGGCCGCGTTGGTGGCCACCTGGTTGAACTTCGTGTAGTACAGCCCGACCTCGATCAGCGTGACCACGGCAAGGAACAGGGCGACCTTGACGTAGGTGGCCTCGGTGGGATGGGGCCCGTGCTCCCCGCCCTCGGCATGGGGGCGACCGTGCTCCTGCGCTTCCTGGATGAGGGGCGTGCTCACGTCAGCCTCCCACGTGGCTGGCCGAGGGGATGAGGTACACGACGGTGAAGATCACGATCCAGACCACGTCGACGAAGTGCCAGTAGAGGCCGATGATCTCCACGACCTCGGCCTTCTCCTGGGGCAACTTGCCCCGCGTTGAGAGCGCCCAGAGGGACAGCAGCATGACGATGCCGACGGTGACGTGGGCGCCGTGGAAGCCGGTGAGCACGTAGAAGCTGCTGCCGAACACGTTGGTCTTGATGGTGAGGCCCTCACGAATGAAGCTCGTGAACTCGTAGACCTGGCCGGCGATGAAGCTGGTGCCGAGCATGGCCGTGGCCAGGAGCCAGACGCGCAGGCGGCGGTGGTCGCCCCGCTGGATGGCGGCCAGGGCCAGCACCATGGTGAGCGAGCTGGTGAGGAGCACGAACGAGCTCACCGAGGTGTACGGGATGTCGTAGATCTGCTTGGGGGTGGGGCCCACCACGCTCTTGCCCCGGTAGAGGAAGTACGTGGAGATCAGGGCCCCGAAGAGCAGGCACTCGGAGCCCAGGAACGCCCACATGGCCAGCTTGGTGTTGGACAGGCCGGTGTTGGTGATGTGGCCGTGCTCCTTCGGAGCAGTGACGGCCTGCGCCTCCTGGAGGGTGGCTACCTCGGTGCTCATGACTGCCCCTCCTCAGCCTGCTGCCCACCGGTCAGCAGGTCTCGGGGAATGCGCTCCCCGTCGTCTTCCGATGCCGCCACCAGGGCGGGCTGGGGTTCGGGTTCGGGCGATGGCGCCAGCTCGGCAGGGACGTGATCCTCGGGTTCCAGCGAGGGCTCGAGGGCCCAGGCGAACAGGCCCACGAGGGTGATCAGGGCGCCCACGACCGTGACCACGTAGTTCTGCCCCGCGTCCCGGCCGAACACCATGCCGTAGGCCATGACGGGCAGGCCGGCGGCCGCCACCAGCGGGTAGTACGACGGCGACGGCAGGTGGACGCCGGGCGGGTCGGCGTGCGGGTCGTGCCCGTCGCCGTTGCCGCTCTCGACGGCCACGCCGTTGGCCGCCTGGTCGGCCGGGCTCAGGCGCACCAGGCGACCGCTCACGTCCTCGGTGTACTTGCGGTGCCAGAAGTCGTCCTCACTGGTGATGGTGGGGACCTCGGCGAAGTTGTAGTGGGGAACGGGCGAGGGAATCGACCACTCCAGACTGCGACCGTCCCACGGGTCGTTGCCGGGGACGGGGCTGCGCTTCCGTGAGTAGAGCACGTTCACGATGAAGATCAGCGTGGAGAGGGCGATGACGAAGGCACCCACGGACGACACGAAGTTCCAGAAGTCCCACCCCATGTTCTTGGGGTAGGTGTAGATCCGCCGGGGCATGCCCTGCAGACCCAGGAAGTGCATGGGGCCGAACGTCATGTTGAAGCCGATGAGCCAGGTCCAGAAGTGCCACTTCCCGAGCGTCTCGTTGAGGAGCTTGCCGAACACCTTCGGGTACCAGAAGTAGATGCCGCCCATGATCCCGAACAGCGAGCCGCCGAAGATCACGTAGTGGAAGTGGGCGACGATGTAGTAGGTGTCCGTCTGCTGGCGGTCGTGCGGTGACACGGCGTGGGTGACACCAGACAGGCCGCCGATGGTGAACATGGCCACGAAGCCGATGGCGAAGAGCATCGCCGTCGTGAACTTCAGGGAACCGCCCCACATGGTGCCCAGCCAGTTGAAGATCTTCACGCCCGTGGGAACGGCGATGAACATGGTGGACAGGGAGAAGGCGGACACGGCCACCGGGCCCAGGCCCACCGAGAACATGTGGTGCACCCACACGCCCCAGCCCATGAAGCCGATGGCGATGCCCGACAGCACCATGACGCGGTAACCGAACAGGGGCTTGCGGGAGAAGACCGGCATGATCTCGGAGACCATGCCCATCGCAGGTAGGACGAGGATGTACACCTCGGGGTGTCCGAACAGCCAGAAGAGGTGCTGCCAGAGGAGTGGCGTGCCGCCGGCCGTGGGGTCGAAGAAGTGGGCCCCGAAGCTCCGGTCGAACATGAGCAGGAACAGCGCCACGGTGATCACGGGCATGGCGAAGAGCAGCAGGAAGTTCGCCACCAGCGACATCCACGTGAAGATGGGCATGCGGAACAGGGTCATGCCCGGCGCCCGCAGGTTGAGGATGGTGGTGACGAAGTTGACGGCGCCGACCGTCGACGCGATGCCGAGCAACTGGAGCCCGAAGATCCAGAAGTCGATGTTGTGGCCCGGGTTGTAGGTGACGCTGGTGTTGGGGGCGTACCCGAACCAGCCGCCGTTGGGCGCCCCGCCCAGCAGGAAGCTGGAGTAGATGAACAGTCCGCCCATCAGGAACGTCCAGTAGCTGAAGGCGTTCAGGCGGGGGAAGGCCACGTCCCGGGCGCCGATCTGCAACGGCACCAGGAAGTTGAAGAAGGCGGCCGACAGGGGCATGACGACCAGGAAGATCATCGTCGTGCCGTGCATGGTGAACAGCTCGTTGTACAGCGCGGCGGGGAGGATCTTGCCGTTGGGCGTGGCCAGCTGGAGACGGATCAGCAGGGCCTCGAGGCCGCCCAGCAGGAAGAACAGGAACGACGTGGTGCCGTAGAGGATGCCGATGCGCTTGTGGTCGACCGTGGTCAACCAGGAGACGAATCCGGTGGGCCGCAAGGGCCGCTCGAAGATGGGCGCCTCGTCGGGCGCCGGGCCGTGCCCGTTGCCCGTCGTGGTGGGAATCGCGAGGTCGGTCATGCGGTGAGCGCTCCCGTCACTTCAGCGTGTCGAGGTAGGCGATGAGGTTGGTGATCTCATCTTCGTTGAGGTTGAGGTTCGGCATGATCGAACCCGGCTTCTCCTTCGGCGGGTCCCGCAACCATGTGCGCAGGTTCTCGTCGGTCATCTCGAAGATGGAGCCGGCAAACACGTGGCGCTGCTGGAGGTGCGTCAGGTCCGGTCCGACCGCGCCCTTGGAATACCCGTCCACCGTATGGCAGCTGGCGCAGCCCTTCTGGCGGAACAGGACGGCGCCCTGGGCAGCCGGGCTGGTGCCGGTGGGGACGACAGCGGGGGCGGTGTTGGCTGCCACCCATTTCTGGAAGTCGGCCTGGGAGTGGGCGATGACCCGCAACCGCATGTTCGCGTGGGACATGCCGCAGAACTCTGCGCACTGCCCGTAGTACTCACCCGGCTTGTCCGCCTGGAGCGTCATGTGGTTGACGCGACCCGGGATGGCGTAGATCTTGCCGGCCAGCTTGGGCGGCCAGAAGTTGTGGATCACGTCCTTGGACATGAGGTTGATGGCCACCGGCGTCCCGACCGGGATGTGCAGCTCGTTGGCCGTGGTGACGCCCTGGTTCGGGTAGTGGTACTCCCACCACCACTGGTGGCCGGTGACGTCGACGGTGAGGACGTTGGGGCCCTTGGGCGTGCGGCTGATGGCGGCGATCGTGCTGAGGGTGGCCACGGCCACGCCGAAGAGGATGACGGCCGGAATGATCGTCCAGCCCAGCTCGAGCCGGGCGTTGCCGTGCACCTGCACGGGCGAGTCGTCATCGGAACGCCGCCGGTACTTGATGACGATGAAGATGACCAGGCCCTCGACCAGGATGAAGATGCCGGCGGCGATGGCGAAGACCGGGTGGATCAGGTCGTTGAGCCGGCGCGCGATGGGACCCTGCGGGTCCAGCGCGTCCTGCGGCATCCGCTGGTTGGAGCACGCCGCCAGCAGCAAGGCCATGACGCCCGTGAGGGCAGCGAGGCAGCGGCCTCTCCAGCGGTTGTTGCGCGATGTCAAGCGACACACCTCGTGCGGTCGGTCGTGCCAGGGTCGGGCGGCGGAAGAGCCGGGTCAGCTTTCCCCATGCGGCGGAGAAGGAACAAGTCGAGTGCGGCGGCGCGGCGGGCGGTCACGTCCGTTCCAGGCGATCGAACCAGCCCTGCAGCTCGTCGGCGGTCAACGGGCCGCGCTTCACACCCAGGACGCGACCCCCGCGAGCCACGAAGAACGTGGTGGGGCCACCCCGGACGTGGTACTGGTTGGTGACCTTCAGGTCGGGATCGGCCCCTGTCGGGAAGGTCACGCCCGTCTCGGCCAGGAGCTGGAGGGCGGCGGTCTGGCCGTCCTGCATGTCCACGCCGGCCACGTCGACCTTGCCGGCCGCTCGCCGGGACGCCTCCTGCAGCAGCGGCAGCTCGGCCCGGCATGGGGCGCACCACGAGCCGAAGAAGTTGAGGACGAGGGGCCGGCCGGGCCGGCCGGGGACGACCAGCGGGGCACCGCCGTCGGCCACGCTGGCCAACCGGAAAGGGACGACGGTCTCGGGGCGTACGGCCGAGTCCGAGCGCCGGGCAACGAGCACGAGGGCGATCAACACCACCGGCGCGACCGCCGCGACCCACCACCGGCGGGAGGCGGGGGGGCGGGTGGCGGTGGCCATCAGCTCCCGACGGTGAACGCGCCCGTCATGTTGGCGTGGAAATCGCATTGGAACCGGTAGGTGCCGGGGTCCGGCGTCTCCACCTCGTACTTGATGGTCTTGATGCCCGGGAAGCCCTCGCCGTTGTACTCGGGCACGGCGCTGACGCCCTCGCCCTTGTAGATGGCGATGTTGTGGAAGATCCCCTTGTCGTCGTTGACGAACGTGATGGTGATCTTCTTGTGGGCCGGGACGGTGAGGGCCTTCTCCTCGAACTGCACGTTGCGGGCCACCACCGTGTACTGCAGGGCCTCGCCCTCGTGGGGATGGAAGGCCCGCTCGCCCTGCGTGGCCCCGGCGATGCCCGCGCCCACCGTCGACACGCCGGCCAGCGCGGCCAGGGCGACGAGGGCGGACGACGCCATGCGGGGCCGGGAGGCCACCCAGTAGAAGCCCAGCAGGAGCACGACGGCCACGGCCAGGGCGATGACCACGGAGACGTCCTTGGGCACGGCCAGGAGGACGCGCGACACGCTGATGGCCACCACGGCGGCGAGGAGGAAGCCGCCGACGGGCATGGCCACGGGGGCCAGCAGGCGCTCGACCAGCCGAGAGCGCACCCGGCGGGTCCACGTCGAGTGGTCGGCCCACGAGGCCGCGAACCAGCCGAAGCCGGTGACGACGACCGCGATGAGCCCGGCGTAGACGGTGACGACGCCGGTGGCCGCGCCCACCGCCAGCACCACGACGGCGGCGGCGGCCGCCAGGGGCCAGCCCGAAGGCCGGGCGGGGGCGCCCGGCGTGGTGGCCTGCCGCTGGGGCGCAGGGGCATCGGCCGGCACGGCGGGGGCGATGTTGGTGACGCCCGTGGCCATGACGGCCACGGCGGCCGACAGGCTGGCGAAGGCGACGAAGCCGAACAGCACGGCGGCCGCCTTGTCGTCCACGGACACGCTCACGGCGATGGCACCGGCAACAGCCGCGACCGTCAGGGCCAGGAGCAGCTTGGTAGCGGAACTGAACAAATCCGGCTCCCTACTTGGTAACGACGATGACGTACCAGGCGGCGATGGTGGCGACCGTGGCGAAGTGCCAGAACCAGGCCGTGGCCCGGGCCTGGTCGGGCTCGGCCGCGGTCACCTGGCTCCCCCGGATGCGGAACATGGTGAGCAGGCAGAAGGCGATGCCCACGGACACGACGATGCCGACCGACGCGACCAGAGCGGTGACCACCAGCCCGTACGGGTGGTCGGCAGGCCCGAAGCTCTGGCGGCTGGCCGAGTACGACAGCAGGTTGAGGAAGGCGAGGCCCAGGCCCACGGTGATGGCCAGGGCGGCGGTGGCCTGCCGGCGCTCGTCCCGCAGCACGGCGGACACCGCCCACTGCACGGTGACGGCGGCGAGCAGCATGGTGATCACCAGCAGGTTGCCCAGGTAGTTGTCGAGCTTCACACCCTTGGGCGGCCACGGATGGGTCGTGGAGCGCAACTGGAGGTAGGCGCCCACCAGGACGCCGAAGTACGTCGTGCCCCCGGCGACCAGGAAGGCGGTGCCGGTAGCGATCACGTTGCGGGGCCGCTCACCCCCCGCGGCGGGGAGGGCGGCGACGGGCTGAGCGGTCGCGGTCATCGGGCGGCTCCGTTGGAGGCGACGGTCGCCGCCCGCAGGTCGGCGAGGGGTGCGGCCGAGCGGACCTCCGGCACAGCGTCGAAGTTGTGCGGGGGCGGCGGGGAGGACGTGGCCCACTCGAGGGTGAGGCCCTCGTAGGGATCGTCGCCTGCCGCTTCGCCGCCGCCGACGCCCACCCGGACGAGGTCGATCACGAGGACCACCACGGCGAATATGACGAGCACGGCGCCGACCGTGGCCAGCTGCGCGTACGTCGTCCAGTTCTCGCCCAGCGGGTAGTCCTTCACGTGGAAGGGGGCGCCGTTGTAGCCCAGCAGGTAGTCGCCCAGGCCCATGAGCAGGAAGCCGCCGAAGGCGGTGAGGAACACGGCGCCGCCGATGGTGGACGACAGCCGGCGGCCGAAGAACTTGGGCGCCCAGTGGTAGATGGCGCCGAGGAAGAGCAGGGTGGGGGCGCCGAACCAAAGCACGTGGAGGTGGCCCTCGGTCCAGGCATGCCCGTGGGTCTTGGCGATGGCGGCGATGACGCCGTTGGCCGCACCGAACGCGCCCAGCACCACGAAGCCGGCCACGAAGAGGAGGCTCACGTGGGCCCGGGGCTGGCCCTTGGCCAGCGTGCCCAGCCACAACAGCACCAGGGCGCCGGCCACCACGCCGAGGGCCACCTGGAGGGCGGCCGGGTTGGGGAGTACCAGCTGCTTGGCCGCGTCGTGGGGCGTGATCCAGGCGCCGATGGCGAGGACGCCGAAGAGGCCGAGCAGGGTCTGGGCCACCCGATTGTCGAGCAGCGGGCGGCGGGCGTGGGTGGACACGATGTCGCACGCCGCGCCCAGGCCGGGCAGCGCCAACAGGAAGATCTCGGGCCGGCCCAGGAGCCACAGCGTGTGCTGCCAGATGGTGACGGTGGCCGCGTTGGAAGCGGTGAAGAAGCCGGCGCCGTAGTGCTCGTCCAGGTAGAGCAGCACCAGTCCGGCCAGGAACACCGGCGTGGCGATGACCACGACAGAGCTGGTGACGAACGTGGCCCACGTGAACATGGGCAGGCGGGGGAAGGTGAGCCCGGGGGTGCGGAACTTGAGGATGGTGGTGACCAAGCACCCGGCAGCCAGGACGGAAGCCAGGGCCAACACGATGAGGCTCACGACCCACAGGTCGGTGGCCGTGCCCGTGCCTCCCTTGAGGGCGGTCACGGGGAGGGCGTCGGACAGGCCCAGCCCACCCTGCTCCTGGCCCTGGGGGGGCCCGATCAGGTAGCTGACGACGAGGAGGCCGCCGCCGAACACGTACAGCCAGAGGGTGAAGGCCTGGAGGCGGGGGAAGGCCAGCCGGGCGGCGCCGATCTGCAGGGGCACGAGGTAGGTGGCCAGGCCCACCCAGGCCGGGGCGAGGAA
>DASRGI010000201.1:0-11570 GCA_035651095.1 Acidimicrobiales bacterium
CTCCTCGCCCACCACCAGCTCCACCACGTCGACCTCGATCAACTTCAACCTGGGCACGACGAGCACCCAGGCCCCCGCCACCAGCACCACCGAACTGGCCGCCGCCCCCGCCGGCAGCACCAACCCGGACGTGGGCGGCCCCGGGGCCCTGGCCGCCATCCTCCTGTTCGCCACCGCGGCGAGCACCGCCCTGGTCCTGCGCAAGAGCCCGGGCGGCGCCTAGCCGTGGCCGTCGTCGTCGCCATCGATGCCGGCACCACCGGCGTACGGGCCTTCGCCGTGGACGAGAAGGGCCAGCCGGTGGGCTGGTCGTACCGGGAGTTCCCCCAGTACTTCCCCCGCCCCGGCTGGGTCGAGCACGACGCCACCGAGATCTGGGACGCCGTCACCGCCACCCTGGCCGAGCTCACCGCCACCCTCGACCAGCCGGTGGCGGCCATCGGCATCACCGACCAGCGGGAGACCACGGTGGTGTGGGACCGGCGCACGGGCCAGCCCCTTCGCCGGGCCATCGTGTGGCAGGACCGGCGCACGGCCGCCCGCTGCGACGCCCTCAGGGACCAGGGCCACCTCCCCCTCGTGCGCAGCCAGACCGGCCTGGTGCTCGACCCCTACTTCTCGGCCACGAAGCTCGAGTGGCTGCTCGGGCCCGAGGGCGGCGGCATCGAAGCCGACGACAACACCGCCTTCGGCACGGTCGACAGCTGGCTGCTCTGGAAGCTGACCGGCGGTGAGGTCCACGCCACCGACGTTTCCAACGCCAGCCGCACCCTGCTCTACGACATCCGGCGGCGAGCCTGGTCCGAGGAGCTGTGCGACCTGTTCGGCATCCCTGCGTCCTGCCTGCCCGAGGTGCGCCCTTCGTCGGGTCGGTTCGGCACCACCGAAGGAGGCATCCCCGTCAGCGGCATCGCCGGCGACCAGCAGGCCGCCCTGTTCGGCCAGGCCTGCTTCGCGCCGGGCATGACCAAGAACACGTACGGCACCGGCAGCTTCGTGCTCATGAACGTGGGCCCGGAGTGCCCCGAGCCGGTCGACGGCCTCCTCACCACCATGGCGTGGGAGCTGGCATCGGGCGAGGTGGCCTATGCCTACGAGGGCGCCATCTTCGTCACCGGGGCGGCCGTGCAGTGGCTGCGGGACGGGCTCGGGCTCATCGACGACGCCGCCGAGATCGAGGCCCTCGCCCGCACGATCGACGACACCGAGGGCGTGTACCTCGTCCCCGCCTTCACCGGCCTGGGCAGCCCGTACTGGGACCCCTACGCCCGGGGCACGGTCGTGGGCCTCACCCGGGGCACGGGCCGGGCCCACCTGGCCCGGGCCGCCCTGGAGGCCATGGCCTTCCAGACCCGTGACGTGATCGAGTCCATGTCCGCCGCGTGCGGCCACCCGGTCACCGCCCTGCGGGCCGACGGGGGCGCGTCGGTGAACGACCTCCTGCTCCAACTCCAGGCCGACCAACTGCAGGTGCCCGTGGCCCGGCCCCGGGTCCAGGAGACGACGGCCCTGGGCGCCGCCTACCTGGCCGGGCGGGCCGAGGGCGTGTGGGGCTCGCTCGACGAGTTGGCCGGGCACTGGGCCCTCGATGCCGAGTTCACGCCCAAGGCCTCACCAGCCGGGGCCGACGCCCGCTACGCCGGGTGGCGCCGGGCCGTCGAACGGTCAGGCGGCTGGGCCGTCCCGTAGCCGCGTCCCTACTGGGTGTGCACCATGCCCCGCGACGCGGGGTGCGACGACCGGGCCGACCAGCGGTTGACCTCCACCCACCGGCGGTCGGCGATGCGGGCCAGGGCGCCGAGCTGGCGGCGCTCCCGGGCCCGGAAGGGTCGGCCCCGGCGGCCCAGCACGAGCACCAGCCCGGACGTCCCCAGCACCGCGCAGGCGATGTCGTCCGGACCACACTCGCCCGCGAGCACAGCGGCCGAGGTGCTGGCGCCGCTCACGAAGGCGCTCAACCACCCGGCGGCCGGCGCGCCCGTTCCCGACGACGCCGCCACCCGGCCGGCGTCGTCCAGCACGACCACCCACTCGGCCTCCAGGGCATGCCCGACGTGGGTGGCCAGGCCTGCCACCAAGGCGCCGGCGTCCTCGTGCTCGACCAGGGCGGCGGCCGTCTCCAGGGCGTCGAGCCGGGGATCGATCAAGGCGTCGACCAGCGGGCGCACGTCCTCCACGTCCACGCCGTCGACCTCGGACATCTCCTGCACCAGCAGGGGCAGCAGGGCGTCCTCGGGCAGCTCGACGGCCAGCTCGTCGATGACGCGGCCGCCGCCCCGCTCCAGGATGTCGATGCCCACGAGATCACCGCGCACGGCGCCGATGCGGCTGGCCACCGCGCCCAGGGCACCGGGGCGGTCGGGAAGCCACACGCGCACGACGTAGGTCGCCATGGGGTTGACCGTACGGGGCGAATATGACGGGAAGGTTTCGTGGGGGCGAAGCCGCGGTTACCCACCGCTGCGCACCTGGTCAGCCGGCGGCGGCCACCCGGTCGAAGGTGCCGGCCAGGCCGTCGGCCGCCACCACCGAGGCGATGCGGGCAGGCTCGGCCGCGGCCGCGCCCTCCTCGGTGTCCTTGCGCTTGGCGTACTGGTGGACGTACTCCTGGCCCGACAGCTCCCGCAGTTCGAACATCACCTGGTCGGTGATCTCCCGCAGGACCCGGGGGTCGTCGGCCCGGTCGTCGTAGCGCTCGAACGACATGGGCTCGGAGATGCGCACGGTGATGGGCATGAAGAAGTTGGGCTTCACCTGGCCGATGGGCTGGGCCTCGCGGGTGCCGATCATGGCCACGGCCAGGACCGGGCAACGGTTGCGCAGGGCCAACCGGGCCACGCCCGTGTGGCCCTTGTACAGCCGGCCGTCGGGCGAGCGGGTGCCCTCCGGGTAGATGCCGAACAGGCCGCCGCCCTCCAGGACCTCGGTGGCGGCGTCGAGGGCGCCCTGCGAGGCCGACCCCCCCTCCCGCTTGATGGGGATCTGGCCCACGGCCCGGAAGAACCAGGCCGTCTTGGGATCGTCGAAGTACTCGGCCTTGGCCACGAAGGTGATGCGCCGGCGCAGGACCAGGGGCAGGAAGATGGAGTCGCTGAACGACAGGTGGTTGCTGGCCAGAATGGCGGCACCGTCGGCGGGGATGTGCTCGGCACCCTCGACCCGCACCCGGAACAGGAAACGGAGTACGGGGGTCAAAACGGCCTTTACCACCCAATACGCCATTGCCCCCAGGATAGTTGGAAGCCCTCCCCGGCAGATTTCCGTGGTGTTGCGATGGCATGGCGATCGGACGCTTCCTTGACCGGCCGGTCAAGCGGTGCGTACGGTTCGTTCGCCTATGAACCGACGCCTCACCCCCCGAGGGCAGGATCGCCGGCGCCAGCTGATGGATTACGCCGGCCGCCGCTTCGCCGAGAACGGCTACCACCCGACGTCCGTGGCCGAGATCGTCCAGGGCATGGGCGTGGGCAAGGGCGTCTTCTACTGGTACTTCTCCTCCAAGGAAGAGCTCTTCCTCGAGATCCTGCGTGAGGCCCACCACCAGCTGCGCAAGATCCAGCAGCAGGCCATCGGCGACGAGCCCGACCCGCTGCGCCGCATCGAGCTCGGCATCCGGGCGTCGATGGACTGGCTGGCCGACCACCGCCACTTCTTCACCCTCTTCCAGTTCGCCACATCGGACGAGCGCTTCGGCCCCGCCTCCCGCCGGGCCCAGGACGTGGCCGTGGGCGACGTCGTACGCCACGTGAAGGAGGGCATCGTCAGCGGCCGCATCCGGGACACCGACCCGCTGTCGCTGGCCCACGCCATCCTGGGCGTCACCAACAACCTGGCCCGCACGTTCATCTTCGAGCGGGGCGACGACGCCACCGACGTCGCCGATCAGGCGGTGGCGTTCTGCCTGGCCGGCCTGGCCCCGGCCCCGGCGCCCGCCGCCGCCCCGGTCCTGCAGTTTGGCCGCGCTACGTCCGGTATCTCGGACTGAGCGCGGCCAAAGCGGTCTAGAGCTTGGTGAGGCCCTTGCGCAGGCTGCGCACGGCCTGGCCGATGCGCTGCTCGTTCTCGATGAGGGCGAATCGCACGTAGCCCTCGCCGCCCGGGCCGAACCCCATGCCCGGCGACACCGCCACCTTGCCCTCCTGGATGAGGAACTTGGAGAACTCCAGGCTCCCCATCTCCTGGTAGGGCTCGGGGATGGGCGCCCACACGAACATGGTCCCCTGGGGCTTGGGGATCTCCCAGCCGATGCGGGACAACCCGTCGATCAGCGCATCCCGGCGGCTCTGGTAGATCTCGTTGACGACCTTGGGGTAGTCGGGCGCCTCGTTCATCGCCACGATGGCGGCGATCTGGATGGGCTGGAAGGTGCCGTAGTCCAGGTAGCTCTTGAGCTTGGTGAGGGCGGCGACCACGGCGGCATTGCCCACGAGGAAGCCGACCCGCCAACCGGCCATGGAGAACGACTTGGTGAGCGTGTACAGCTCGACGGCCACGTCCTTGGCACCCGGGACCTGGAGGATGGACGGGGGCTGGTACCCATCGAAGGCCGTGTCCGAGTAGGCGAAGTCGTGCACCAGGACGATGTCGTGCTCGCGGGCGAAGTCGACGATGCGCTGCATCCACGCCAGGTCCACGCACTCGGTGGTGGGGTTGTGCGGGAAGGAGAGGATGACCACCCGGGGCTTGGGCCACTGCGTCTCCCACGCCTCCACCAGGTTGCCGAAGAAGTCCTGGTCGGGCCCGATGCGGATCTGCTGGACCTCGGCCCCGGCGAAGAGTGGTGCGTAGATGTGGATGGGGTACGACGGCGCGGGCACGAAGGCGGAGTCGCCCGGCCCGACCAGCACCCACATGAGGTGGGACAAGCCCTCCTTGGCCCCGATGGTGGTGACGACCTCGGTGTCGGGGTCGATGTCCACGCCGAACTTGCGCAGGTACAGGTTGGCCACGGCCTGGCGCAGCTTGGGGATGCCCTTGCTGGCGGAGTACCGGTGGTTGCGGGAGTTGTGGGCCGCCTCGGCCAGCTTCTCGACGGCGATGTCGGGCGAGGGGATGTCGGGGTTGCCGAAGCCGAGGTCGATGACGTCGTCACCTGCTCGCCGAGCTGCCACCTTGAGGTCGTTGATGATGGTGAAGACGTACGGGGGCAGACCCTGAATCCGGCGGAACTCCATCCCTCGAATCTACTGGCGCACCATCCCCGCTGCGGAAGCAATTGCGGTGACGGCCTCGGCCCATTCGAAGCCGACAGGCGCCAGGACGGCCCAGGTGGCGCCCGCGCCGGCCAGCCCGGCGAGCAGCACGGGCAGGTCGTCGTCCGGTCGCACCTGCCCTCCCCACGTGACCGGGACGTCCCGCTCGGCGGCCAGGTCCTCGACCGGCGCCCCCCACAGGTTCCATGCGTCCGCCGCCCGCACCGCCACCTCGCGGGTCTTCGGGGACCGGCCGCCCACCCAGGTGGGCATCCCCTGCTCCCGGCACATGACCGCGCACCGCTCCAGGGCGGCCAGGCGCTCGGCCACCGGCCCGAAGGGCACGCCGTAGGCGATGTTCTCGGCCTGGCTCAGGCCGTCGCCCGTGCCCAGCCCGGCGATGAAACGGCCCCCGCTCACCCGGCTGGCGGTGTCGAGGGCGTGGACCAGCACGGCGTCGGGCAACAGGCCGACGCGCGCCACCAGCGTGCCCAGGGTGATGGTCGACGTCTCGACGGCGAGCGCGCCCAGCAGGGCCTGCGAGTGGATGGCGGGGCGCTCGGGCTGGCCGATGGGCCACAGGTGGTCGAACACGAACACGCCGTCGAGCCCGCTGCCTTCGGCGTGGTGAGCGACCTCGATGGCCGCGTCGAGGTCGTCGCGGAACTGCGGGAGGGTGATTCCGATCTTCATCGGCCACGGGCGAGCAGGGCGGCCCCGATGGCGCCGGCCCGCTCCCCCAGGGCGGCGACCTCGATGCGCACCACCGGGCGGTGGGTGACCCCAGCCAGCAGCTCGGCGAAGGCAACACGGGCGGGGTCGAGCAGCACGCCGCCCGACGCCACCAGTCCACCTCCCAGGACGAACACCTCGGGGTCGAGGAGGTAGGCCAGGTTCACCAGGCCCAGGGCCAACCACCAGGCGAACTGGGCCATGATCTCCTTGGCCTCGGCGTCGCCTTCCTCGCAGGCCTGGGTGACGTGCTCGCCCCGCACGGCCTCGGCGTCGCCGTCGGCCAGGTCGAGCACCCGGGCCGCCCGCCCGGCCATCGCCGCGTCCCGCGCCATCCTGCCCAGGCCGCTGCCCGAGGCGAACCGCTCCCAGCACCCCCGCTTGCCGCAGGGGCACGGCGGGCCGTGGGGGTCGACGACCATGTGGCCGATCTCGCCGGCGAAGCCGTTGGCCCCCCGCAACAGCTGGTTGTCGGCCACGATGCCGCCGCCGATGCCGGTACCGAGGGTGACGACCACCGCGTCGGTGGCCCCCTGGGCGGCGCCGAACTGGCGCTCGGCCCAGCACGCGGCGGTGGCGTCGTTCTCGATCTCGACGTCCACGCCCAGGCGCTCGACGAGCAGGTCCCGCAGAGGCAGGTCGAACACCCCCGGGAGGTTGGGGGCGAAGCGCAGCAGCCCGTCCCGGTCGACCAGGCCGGGGGCGCCCACACCCACGGGCAGCCCGGGTCCGAGCCGTGCCGCCACCTCGGCGATGGCCTCCACGATGGCGTCGGCGCCGTGGGGCGTGGGGACGCGGTGTTCGGCC
Organism: Acidimicrobiales bacterium; assembly: GCA_035651095.1. Lineage (GTDB taxonomy): Bacteria > Actinomycetota > Acidimicrobiia > Acidimicrobiales > JAUTXP01 > DASRGI01. Next base: position 6,732 of record DASRGI010000201.1, read on the forward strand.
GTCACCTGGCCGCGGGCATCGAGCACCACGCCCAGGCACTTGGTGCCACCGAGGTCGACACCGATGGTCTGTTCACCCGCCACGGCGCGGGTCTATCAGAAGCGGAGAAGGGCTCCGATCCGCCCGAGCACGTCGAGGTCGGCGTTGCCGATGCAGACGCTCACCCGGCACGACTGGTTGACGGCGTCCTCCACCGCCTCTTCGACCACGTCGTCCACGAGGGTCATGGGCTTCTCGCACAGCGGGCACGACCGGCCCTTCACAGCGATGAGCCCGCAGCCGTGGCACCGCCATCCCGGCGCCTCGTACCCCTCCGACACGACGAGGGTGTCCACCCGGCGCTCGACCAGCGCGTTGATGGTGGCCTCCAGGCCCGTGACCCCGAGCCCGCCCGGCTGGGCGGCCGCCTCCCGGAGCCGCTGCACGAGCACGCCCTTCTTGGTCCGCTCCACGTGCTCCTCGACATGGAGAGCGGCGTCGCGGATCTGGGCGTCGGTGGCGTTCACGGGCACGGGCAGGCGGGCGGCGATGCGGTCCCGGAGGTACGGGTGCAGCGCGCGCTCCAGCTCGTGGGCGATCTCCTCCGGCGCGCCGAGGATGAGGTGGTCGAAGGGCTGGGCCTGGAACACTTGGAAGGCGACGTCGGCCGAGCGCTTGAGGTGCTTGTGGGCGGCCGCGGCGCTGTGGTCGCGCACGTGGTCCTTGTCCCAATCGCCCTGGTCGTCCTCGTGGCGGGGCAGTTGGTCGAACAGCTCGCTCCGGTCGACCAACGTGCCCAGCTCGAACACGAACATGCGGGCGCGCTGCTTGTCCGCCAGCAGCACGCCGAAGCGCTCGTACTCGTCGACCACCGCTTCGAGCTGGCGGACGTGGGGCGTGGCGTTGACCACCAGCTGGTTGCGCACGGGGACCGGTAGCTCGAATACCTGCCACAGGTCCTTGGCCGTGCACGAGAAGATGGCCAACCCGCGCGTGTGGGATCGATCGAGGCCACCCTTGACGTGCGCCTCGATCCGTTCGAGGTCCAGCGCGGCCGGCCGGTGGCCGTTCACGTGTTCGGCCGCCTCCTTGAGGAGGTGGTCGAGGTGGACCTCGTAGTCCTTCGGACGTACGAAACGCCGACCGTCCACGTCGAGATACAACGAGACGACCGGCGTGTCCTGCGCCTTGAAGGCCGCTAGCGACCTGATGACATCGTGGGTGAGCGCTGCCAACGTCACCTCCGCACTCGATGAGTGAGTGTGATCGTACCTCGCGTTTCAGGAGACCCGTATGTGCTGGACCGGGGTTGCCGATGCTTCGTCCGAATGCTGCGGGCTTGCCGCAGCTCTCCCTTTCGCGGCCATCTGGGCCGCCAGTCCAACCAGCGGACCGGCGTCTTCGACCAGCTCCTCCAGCAGATCGAGGAAGGCCCTGGTTGCGCGGATCATCTCCACCGCCGCGTTCTGCAGGTGTTCGACCGTCTCCCGAGCCGCATCCTCGTTCACGCCGGTTCCTCCTCGAAGGTGATCTCCAGCCAGTCGTCCACCATGGTCGCGCCGGCGACGGCCCGGCGCTTCAGGGAGTCGGGCAGCAGCAGCGCCCGGCGGTGGGGCCCGACGCGCACCAGCAGCTCGTCGTCCCGGCGGCCCAGCTCCAGCTCGTCGCGATCAGCGAAGGGCAGGTGCAGGGCGAGCACGTGGGCGCCGCCCCGCCGCTCGAGACGCAGGGGCTGGCCGTCGTGCAGCACCGCCGACGGGTCGGGCGTGTGTTCGTAAAGGATCTCACCGAACTGGCGCAGGCGGTCGACCCCCACCAGCTCCTCGGCGGCCAGCTCGGCCCGGAGCACGGGCAGGGGCGCGAACGACTCCTCGATGGTGGCCAGGTGCTCGGCGTGCGCTTCCTTCCACGCCTTGAACCACGGGTCCGTCACCTCGTCGGGCAGCAGGCGGTTGGCCACCACGGCGTCGACGCGGTACCCGAACAGCCCGAGGTACGTGGCCGTGCGCCGGGCCTCAGCGATGACGAGGCGCTCGGGGTTGACGACGAGCCGGATGCTCGTGCGCTGGCCGTCGGCCAGAAGGGCCTTCACGCCGTCGAGCCCGTCGTAGAAGCGGCGGGTGGCGTCGAACACCTCGTCGCCGGCGATGGGGATGCTCGTCACCCGGCTGAGCAGCGGGCGCATGGCCTTGGTGAGGGTACGGCCCACGGGGAAGACGCGGTCCATGTACCACGACAGGACGTCGGGCAGGGAGAGGAGGCGGATGGTCTCGGCCGTGGGACCGCAGTCGACCACCACGACGTCCCACGCGCCCGAGTCGGCGTAGCGCTTGAGGTCGGACAGGCTGAACAGCTCGTCCAGCCCAGGGATGACCGACAGCTCCTCGGCCTCGATCCCCTGCACCCCCGCCCACTGCAGGATCTCGACGAGGTAGTGCTGGACGTCGGACCACACCTCTTCGAGGCGCTCGGTGGCGTCGAGCTGCTGGCCGTAGAGGCTGCCCTCGATGCAGCGCTCCTCGGTGTCGAGGGGGACGTCGAAGGCGTCGGCGAGCGAGTGAGCCGGGTCGGTGGAGAGCACGAGTGTTCGCAGACCGGCGTCGGCGCAGCGCAGGGCCGTGGCCGCGGCGACGCTGGTCTTGCCCACGCCCCCCTTGCCGGTGAACAGCAGGACGCGGGTGCTCACGCCATCTTGCTCGCCGCTTCGACCCGGGCCCGCAGCTCCTTGAGTGCCGTGCTGATGATGCGGCTCTCGGCCCGGCGCTTCACGAACCCGGGCAGAGGGAGCTTCAGCTCCGCTTCGAGGTTGTAGGTGACCTCGGTGCCGTCCTCGTGGGGCGCGAAGACGTAGGCGCCGTCGAGCTTCGACGTGATGTCGCCCCGCTCCAGCACCCACGAGACCTCGTCGGGCGCGCCGGTGTAGTCGTACCGGAGGGTGTAGCTCGTGCTGCGGCCGAAGGCGGCCGCCCGCCACGACACCAGCGTGCCCCGGCCCTGGCCGTCCCGTTCGAGCACCTCGACCTGTTTGATGTCGCCCGCCCACTCGGGGTACCGGTCGAAGTCGAGCACGACCTCGTAGCACCGCTCGGGCGATGCCCGCATCACCATTCGTTCGGTCGCCTTGTCGGACACGTGGTTCTCCTGCGATCAGTGGCGGGCGGGGGTGTTCCGTCTCACGACTGCGTAGTAGTAGCCGAGCACGATCCCGTCGCCCACCCCGAACCAGGCGGTGGCCACCCCCACGAGGAGCCACCGGACCCACGCCTTCTTGTCCGGGGCACCGTCGGCGAAGTGTTCGACAGGACGGTTTGCACAATCCACCAGGGCGAGGAGTGCCGGGAACTCGAGGCCGAGAACCAGCAACACCCAACGCACGATCTGGGGAGGTTACTGCCGCGGGGTGGTGGGCCGCTTCTGCTTCGCCGCGGGCTTGGGGGCGCGCTTCGGAAAGGTGCCGTAGCGGGCGCCCCACAGGCCGGACAACGACAGGCCGTACACGGGGGCGAGGATCCCGAAGGCGATGCTCGTGTTGGTGCGCAGGGCGGCGGTGGCGATGGCCACGACGACCTCCACGAGGAACGACGCCAGCAGGGAGAGGCGCACCGGGCGGGGCGCGCTGGTGTCCAGGAAGAAGAGGTTCATGACGCCGATCTCGTCGGTGCGGCTGCGGTTCACGGCCCTGACGAACGCGGCGAAGAACACGCCCGTGCCGATGAGGAACATGGCGACGGAGACGACGAGCGCCACGATGTCGGCCGCGCTCACGAGCGTGCCCAGGATGGCGGTGAGGGCGAAGATCACCGTCCCCGCCCAGGAGGCCTGCACGACGCCCTGGCCGGGGTACGTCTCTTCATCAGGCAAGGCCGTCAACCTCCGTGTTCGGCCAGCGCGGCGTCGAGGGGCCGCGCCAGCACGTCGTAGTCGAACTCCTCCACGGCCCGTTGCCGCGCCGCCTGGCCCAGGCGCCTGCGCAGGGCGGCGTCGTCGATGAGCGTGGCCAGGGCGTCGGCCACCGCGGCCGGGTCGTCCGGGCGGTGCACGACGAGGCCCGTCTCGCCGTCGGCCACCGCCTCGGCCGCACCCCCGCTGTCGCCCGCCACCTGGGGCACGCCGCACGCGGCCGCTTCGAGGAACACGATGCCGAACCCCTCCTGTTCCAGGCGGGCCCACCGGTTGCGGCACAGCATGGCGAACACGTCGGCGCTGGCATACAGCCCGGGCAGGTCCTCGTCGGCCACGCGGCCCAGGAAGCGCACGGGGGCGCCGGCGCGATGGGCCAGCCGCTCCAGGCGTTGGCGGTCGCGGCCGGCGCCGGCGATGGCCACGAGCAGGTCGGGACGGCCCGGCTGGAGCCGGGCGGCCGCTTCGATCAACACGTCCATGCCCTTGCGGGGCACGAGGCGACTCACGCTCAGGACCAGGTGGGCGTCGGCGGGCAGGCCGTGGCGGGCCCGGGCTGCGGCTCGTTCGACGAGCGGCCGGAAGCGGGCGGTGTCCACGCCGGGGGGCACGTGCACGACGGGCGGGCACGCCTCGGTGCGCGCCAGGCGGGTCGCTTCCGCCGCCGGGTACGTGCCGGCGGCGACGAGCAGGTCGGCGCCGGTGATCACCCGCCGCAGGAGGGCGGAGGTGGCGGGCAGCCGGGCGGGCACGGTGACCTCGGCGCCGTGCAGCACCAGCGCGTAGGGCCGGTCGAGTCGGGGGCCGACGAGCCCGAGGGGCAGGGCCGGATCGAGCACCACGAGCTTCGCCCCCACCCGCTCGGCCAGGGCGTCGATCTGGCGGGCCAGGCCGGGGCGAGGCAGCAGCACGGGGTCGCGGGTGCGCTCGACCCGGAACGGCTGGGCGGCGTCGAACTCG
>DASRGI010000202.1:0-2300 GCA_035651095.1 Acidimicrobiales bacterium
GCCGACGTGGCCCACGTGGCCCGGCTGGCGCGCATGGACATCACCGAGGACGAGCTCACACTGTTCGCTGAGCAGCTCGGCGCCGTGCTCGAGCACGCCAACGACATCGCCGGTCTCGACATCGCCGGGGTGCCCCCCACCGCCCACCCGCTGCCCATCAGCAACGTCTTCCGGGACGACGAGCCCCACCAGAGCCTCGACCGGGACGAGGTTCTGGCCATGGCGCCGGAAGCGGAAGATGGCCAGTTCAAGGTTCCTCGCATCCTGGGGGAGGCGCCGTGAACCCGGCGCCCACCGCAACCCAGATCGTCGCCGACGTCCGGAGGGGGGCGCGCTCGGCCCGGCAATCGGTGGAGGAGTGCCTCGACGCCATCACGGCCCGCGAGTCGGACGTCCACGCCTTCAACCATGTGCTGGCCGACGAGGCCCGGGCTGCGGCCGATGCCATCGACCACCGGGTCGCCCTGGGGGAGGACCCGGGGCCGCTCGCGGGCGTGCCCATCGCCCTGAAGGACAACCTGTGCACGCGCGGCGTGCCCACCACGTGCTCCAGCCGCATCCTCGAGGGCTGGCGGCCGCCGTACGACGCCACCGTGGTCCAGCGGGTCGTGGCTGCTGGTGGGATCGTGATCGGCAAGACCAACTTGGACGAGTTCGCCATGGGCTCGTCCACCGAGAACTCGGCCTTCGGGCCTACTCGCAACCCGCACGACCTCACGCGGGTGCCGGGTGGTTCCAGTGGTGGCAGCGCGGCGGCGGTGGCGGCCGGCTTCGCATCGCTCGCCCTCGGTTCAGACACGGGCGGCTCCATCCGCCAGCCCGCCGCCCTCTGTGGCGTGGTCGGGGTCAAGCCCACGTACGGAGCGGTGAGCCGGTACGGCCTCATCGCCTTCGCCTCCTCGTTGGACCAGATCGGCCCGTTCGCGGCCACCGTGTCCGACGCCGCCCTTCTGATGGAGGTCATCGGTGGGCACGACCCGGCCGACTCCACCTCCATCGCTTCGCCCGCCCCCCAGCTCTCGGCCCACCTCACGAGGGGGGTCGACGGCCTGCGGGTCGGCGTCGTGCAGGAGCTGCTCAACGGGATCGACCCCGACGTGGCGGCGCGGGTCAACCAGGCGGCCGACGCCCTGAGCGCGGCGGGCGCCAAGGTGGACGAGGCGTCGGTGCCGGCCGCCGTCTACGGGCTGTCGGCGTACTACCTCATCGCCCCGGCCGAGGCGTCCAGCAACCTGGCCCGGTACGACGGCGTGCGCTACGGCCTGCGCGTCCCGGGCAAGGACATCACCGCCATGTACAGCGCCACCCGGGCGGCCGGGTTCGGGCCGGAGGTGAAACGCCGCATCATGCTCGGCACCTACGCCCTCTCGGCTGGCTACTACGACGCCTACTACGGCCAGGCCCAGCGGGTGCGCACGCTGATCATCCGGGACTTCGACGCCGCCTACGAACGCTTCGACGTGCTGCTCTCGCCCACCGCGCCCACCACCGCGTTCGCCTTCGGGGCCAAGACCGAGAACCCGCTGGCCATGTACCTGAGCGACGTGTGCACCATCCCGTCCAACCTGGCCGGCCACCCGGCCATGAGCGTGCCCTTCGGCGCGGGCGACGACGGGCTGCCCGTCGGCGTGCAGGTGATGGCGCCGGCACTGGGCGAGCCCGTCATGTTCCGGGTGGCGGCCGCCCTGGAGGGAGCACGGCCATGACCGACACCGCCGCGGCCGGAACCGAGGCTGCCGCCGAGACCCCGTACGAGACGGTCATCGGCCTGGAGGTCCACTGCGAGTTGCGCACCCGCACGAAGCTCTTCTGCTCGTGCCGCAACGTGTTCGGCGAGCTGCCCACCACCAACACCTGCCCGGTGTGCCTGGGCCTGCCCGGGTCGCTGCCCGTGCTCAACCGCCAGGCCGTCGAGCTGGCCATGCGGATCGGCACGGCGCTGCAGTGCACGGTGGAGCCGAGCGTGTTCCACCGGAAGAACTACTTCTATCCGGACATGCCGAAGGACTACCAGATCAGCCAGTACGACCAGCCCATCAACGTCGACGGTTGGCTCGAGCTGGCCGACGCCAGCCGGGTGGGCATCGAGCGGGCCCACATGGAGGAGGACACGGGCAAGACGCGGCACATGGGCGGGGGCGGCCGCATCCACGAGGCCGAGTACTCCCTCGTCGACTACAACCGGGCGGGCGTCCCCCTGGTCGAGATCGTGAGCCGGCCCGACATCCGCTCGGCCGAGCAGGCCCGGGCCTACGTGTCCGAGCTGCGGTCCATCCTGGTCGCCACCGGCGCGTCCGACG
>DASRGI010000203.1:0-44698 GCA_035651095.1 Acidimicrobiales bacterium
CTGGGAATGGGGCACTGATGATCGAGACATCGCTGGTCCCGGCCGACGTTCTCCCCCACCGCAGCCCGTTCCTCTTCGTGGACGAGGTCACCGAACTGGTCCCGGGCGAGCGGGCGCGCGGCCGATGGCACCTCACAGGCGAGGAGAGGTTCTTCGCCGGGCACTTTCCGGGTCGGCCCACACTGCCAGGCGTCCTGATGATCGAGGCGATGGCTCAACTGGGCGGCGTCGCCCTCCTCTCGAGCGACCGGTACCGAGGGCTGACAGCGCTGTTCGGGGGTATCGACCGCGCCCGGTTTCGCCGCATGGTGGTCCCCGGCGACGTCCTGGAGATGGAGGTCGTGTTGGAGCGGCTCGGGTCGAGCGCGGGGACCAGCACCGGCCAGGCATGGGTCGACGGCGTCACGGCCTGTGAAGCCCGCATGCTGTTCGTGATCCCGCCCAGTACAGGCAAGGCGTGACGAGGAGATCCTGATGGGCACGGAGGAGGCGTTCGAAATCGTGGTCAGGCACGTCAGCACCGTGGCCGGCGTGGCCGAGAACGACATCACCCCCGATGTCGATCTCTGCGCCCTGGGACTCGGGAGTGACGCCATCGTCCAGGTGATCAGTGGTGTGGCGCGCGACGTTCGTCAGTGCCGCCCGGGTCGCGCGCCCCGATGCCCGTTGGGCGTTCTCGTAGAGCTGGCCGAGCAGATGGGCGGGGATCCTGACGAGGACGCCGGCGACGCCATGCAGCACCTGCTCCTGCAGGCCGAGCTCCGCGCCATCGCCGGCGAAGCATTCCCGGGAGGCGGATGATGACCGCGGGCGTGACGGTGGCCGGATGGGGAAGGTGTTTGCCGGAGCAGGTCATCACCAACGCCGACTGGGCGGCTCGTCTGGACACGACCGACGAGTGGATCGTCGAGCGAACCGGGATTCATTCACGGCACACGGGCGGGACGACCGTCGGCAACGGCGTGGAAGCGGCTCGCGCCGCGTTGGAAGCGGCGGGACGGGCGGCCAGCGAACTCGGGCTCATCGTCGTGGCGACGACCACACCCGACCGCCTCATCCCGCCCACGTCCACGGATGTGGCCGAGCACCTCGGCGTGCGCTGTGGTGCCTTCGACGTGGCCGCAACCTGCGCAGGATTCGTCTACGCGATGGTCATCGCCGACGGCCTGTGCGCCCAACTGCGCCAGCCCGTCCTCGTCATCGGCACGGACACCATCACCCGGTTGGCCGACCCCGCCGACCGGAGCATGGCGGTGCTGTTCGGGGACGGCGCTGGCGCGTTGGTGCTGGAGCCCACCGATGGCGAGGACGACCTGTTGGGGTGGTCCCTGACGACCGAACCGTGCAGCGAGATCCTCAACTGCGAATCCGGTGGCTACATGTTCATGAACGGCCAGGAGGTGTTCTACAAGGCCGTTCACATGGCCGCAGAATCGATCGAAGCGGCCCTCAAGGACGCCGGCCTGCGACCCGCCGACATCGACGTGTTCGTCCCCCACCAGGCCAACGCCCGCATCATGGAGGCGCTGGCACGCCGGGTGGGCGTCCCGCGGGCCAAGCTCGTATCGACCATCGACCACATGGGAAACACGTCGGCCGCGTCCATCCCGCTGGCCCTGTGCGAGGCGGCCTCGGACGGGCGCCTCCGTCCTGGGTCGGTGGTGCTCATGACTGCGTTCGGCGGCGGGATGACCGGCGCCAGCGCGGTGCTGCGCTGGGGCAATCGGTGAGCGAGACGGGCATCACCCGGCCGGTGGTCGCCGGGCCCGAGCACGTCCGGCCCGGTCTGGCCGATCGCCTGGGACAACCGGGCCAACCGCCCTACACGCGGGGCATACATGCCGAGATGTACCGGACCCGGCACTGGACCGTCCGCCAGCTGGCCGGGTTCGGCACGGCCGCTGACACCAACGGCCGTTACCGCTTCCTACTCGAGCGAGGGGCCACGGGGATCAACGGCGTCTTCGACTACCCCAGCCTGCGGGCGTTCGACTCCGACGATCCGCGAGCCGAGCCCGACGTGGGACGGGGCGGTGTCGCCGTCGACGGGGTCGCCGACTTCGTCGACCTGTTCGACGGCATCGATCTCGGCGCCGTCAGCGTTTCCCTCGTTTCGTCGCAGCCGATCGGTGCCGTGCCCCACCTGGCCATGTTCCTCGTCGCCGCCCAGCGGGCCGGAACGGCGGCCACGGCCCTTCGAGGCACCACACAGAACGACTTCCTGATGGAGACGTGCATCACCATCGGCCCTGCGGCACTGCCCCCGGCAGCTTCGTTCCGCATGGCCTGCGACGTCGCCCAGTTCTGCATCGAGGGGTTGCCCCGATGGAACCCCGTGTCGGTGGCCGGGTACAACTACCGCGAAGCAGGTGCCGACGCCGTCCTGGAAGTCGCCCTGTCATTGGCCCACGCACGAGCCGTCGTCGCCGAACTTGCCCGGCGGGGCGTCGATGCGACCGAGGCCATCGCCCGTATGAGCTTCTTCTTCGCCGCCCATATCGACGTGTTCGAGGAAGTGGCCAAGTTCCGAGCCGCCCGTCGGGTGTGGCACCGCCTGGCCATGGAGGAGCTGGGGTGCCGCGATCCCCGAGCGGCCCGCCTCCGGTTCCACGCCCAGACCGCAGGAACGACGTTCTCTGCGGCTACTCCCTTGGCCAACGTCGCCCGGGGGGCCCTGGAAGGGCTGAGCGCCATCGCCGGGGGCGCCCAGTCCTTGCACGTGAACGGCTTCGACGAGGCGTATGCCATTCCCACCGAAGCGTCCGCGGCCGTGGCGTTGCGCACGCAACAAGTACTGCTCGACGAGAGCGGCGTGGCCGCGTCGGCCGATCCTTTCGGCGGCAGCTACCTGGTCGAGCACCTCACCGACGAGCTCGAGGCCCGAGTGGAGGAGGGCCTCCGGTCGTTCGAGCTCCAGGGCGGCGTCGTCGCGATCACCGAATCCGGTTGGCTGCACGCGGAACTGGGCCGCCGGGCGTGGGACCAGTACCTGGCCGCCGAGGCGCGGCCCAGCCCCGACCTCGAGACCGGCCCGGCGACCCAGGAGCCGGAGATGTTCGTCCTCCCCGATGGCGTCCTGGAGCGGCAGCGGGCCCGTCTGGCCGAGATCCGGCGGGGACGGGACGGCCGGCACGTGCGCTCGTGCCTGCACACTGTCGCCAGTCACGCCGCCGCGGGGCGCTGCGTGGTCCCGGCCACGCTGGGCGCCGTGGCCGCGGGCGCGACGTTGGGCGAGGTGGGCTCGGCGCTGCGGGAGGCACTGGGGACATGGAACATCCCTTTGGGGTGAACCCGGGCCGCGTGCTCGTGGCCAAGCCCGGCATGGACGCCCACTGGCGGGGGGCGGCGATCGTGGCGCGCATCCTCCGATCTGCCGGATTCGAAGTGGTGTACCTCGGTCACGCCCGTCCGGCCGAACTCGTCGTCGCTGCCCTGGACGAGGACGTCGATGTCATCGGGCTCTCGACCTTGTCCGGCAACCACCTGTCCGAGGCGCGCGCCTTGTTCGACGAGTTGCGCAAGCACGGCGCCGACCAGGACATCGACGTCTTGGTCGGCGGCGCTGTCCCGGGCGCCGACGCCGTGCTCCTGGTGCAACTCGGCGTGGCCGGCGTCTTCGGCCCCGGTTCTCGCTCAGCCGACATCGTCGCCGCCGTCGAGGCGAGCGTCGCCCGCCGGCGGGCCGCCCAAGATCGCGCCGCCGGATGACGGTGGTGGTGTGGGTGGCTCGACCACCCGGACTGGACGCCGAGCCGGCGCGAACCCTGCCCGACGACCTCCTGGATGACGACGAACGGGCCCGAATGGCCCGGTTCCGGCGGCCTCTGGACGGGGCCCGGTTCGCCGCGGGCCGGCGGCTGACGCGGGCGGCCCTTGCCCATCACACCGGCCAGCCGCCCGGCCTGTTGCGCTTCGACCGTCGTTGCCGCTGGTGCGGCGGGCCGCACGGCAAGCCCCGTCTGCGCGCCCCAGCGGGCGCGGCGCCCGACTTCAGCCTCACCACCTGCGAGGGCCTTGTCGCCTTGGCCGTCTCCACCGCACAGCCGTCGATGACGGTCGGGGTCGACATGGAGCCTGCGCAACGGTCCGTCGGCGTCGATCTGTTGGCGCGGTGCGTACTGGCGCCATCCGAACGGGCGAGGCTCGACACCGCAGTCCAGGGCGAGCGGGACTGGAGCTTCCTGCAACTCTGGACGGCCAAGGAGGCGTTCGCCAAGGCGGTGGGAAAGGGGTTGGCCCTCCCGCTGTCGGCCTGCCAGGTGAACCTGCGGCGCGGCGCGCTGGCCCTGACCGACGTCCCAGCCCCATTCGGCCCGGCCTCGGCCTGGTCCGTCGTCCCTGTCGTCGTGCCCGGTTTCCTGGGCGCGGTGGCCGTCGACGCCAGGGATGCGGCCGTCGAGGTCCGCGAGGCCCCGGACGGCTGGACGTGATCACGGCCCGCGCCCCCCGGCTCGCTCGCGCCGGCCGGTCCGTCGTGCTCGGCGACAACCTGGGCGAGCAGCCCGTCTCCGCCTTCTGCATCGGCGGTCCCCACCTCGGTGCCCTCACGGCCGCAGACGGCGCCAAGCTGGCCGCCGCCGCCGATCGGGCCCTCTCCCTGCGGGTCCCGTTGGTCGGGGTCATGGCGTCGAGCGGCGCCGAGGTGGCCGATGGCGTGGACGCCCTCCACGGATGGGGCACGGCGGCCCGGGCACTGGCCCGTTGCTCCGGGGCGGTGCCCATCGTCCTCGCCGTCGTCGGCCCCGCCCTCTCCGGCCCCGCGCTCCTGCTGGGCATGGCCGATGTCGTGGTCATGACCGAGGACGCCTTCGCGTACATCTCCGGGCCGTCGATGGTGGCGGCGGTGACGGGGATGCACCTCACCCCGACGGCACTGGGGGGCGCCGATGCCCACGCCCGGCACACCGGTGTGGCCGCGCTTGTGGCCGTCGACGCCGAGGAAGCCGCCTTTCTCCTCGAGGATGTGCTCGGCTACCTGCCCCGGTGCGCCGAGGCGCCGCCGCCGTTCCGACCGACCACCGATCCTGCCGAGCGCAGGACGCCATCCGTGTACGACCTCGTGCCATCGCGGGACGCAGAGAGCTACGACGTGCGCGGCATCGTCCGCGAGATCGTCGACGACGGCATTCTCCTCGAGCTGCGAGCCCAGTGGGCGCCCAACATGGTGACGGGCCTGGCCTCGATCGCCGGGATGCCGGTGGGCGTCGTGGCCAACCAGCCACAGGTCATGGCGGGGACCGTCGACATTCCCGCGTCCCAGAAGGCGGCCCGCTTCGTGCGGTTCTGCGATGCGTTCAACATCCCGCTGGTGACCGTCGTCGACACACCCGGGTTCCTGCCCGGCGCGTACGTCGAGTGGCGGGGCATGATCCGGTACGGGGCCCAGTTGGCCGCCGCCTACGCCGAGGCAACGGTGCCGCGTGTCTGCCTGATCCTGCGCAAGGCGTACGGCGGCGCCTACATCGTCATGGACTGCAAGGCCATGGGCAACGACATGTGCTTGGCGTGGCCGACAGCCGAGGTTGCCGTGATGGGCGCATCGAGCGCGGTCGCCATCCTCCATCGGGGGGCCCCGGATCATCTCCGCACGGAGCAGGAGGTCGCGTACCGGGCCGGCTTCAGCCATCCGTACATCGCCGCCGAACGGGGGTATGTCGATGCCGTCATCGACCCGGCCGAAACCAGGCCCGCCATAGCCGCCGCGCTCTCGATGCTTCGCCCGAAGCAGGAGCCGTTGCCTCGCCGACGGCACGACAACGTGCCCGTCTGAGCGCCACCGCCCTCTCCCATCGTTCTCGTAACGCTGGCGCCCGCATAAGCGGCGCCAGCGTTACGAGAACGGAAGGGGGTCCTCGGGGGCGAAGCCTTGGCGGAGCGTGTTCTCGGTGACGACCCGGGGGTCGAGGAACTGCAACAGGTAGTCAGGCCCGCCTGCCTTGGAGCCCACGCCCGACATGCCGTAGCCGCCGAACGGCTGGCGTCCGACCACCGCGCCCGTCGTCCCCCGATTGACGTACACGTTCCCGGCCCGCAGCTCGGCCGCGGCCCGGGCGATGTTGGCCGGTGAGCGGGACAGGATGCCGGCGGTCAGCGCGTAGTCGGTGTCGTTGGCCAGGGAGATGGCCTCGTCCAGGTCGGCCACGCGGAAGGCGGTGAGCACGGGCCCGAAGATCTCATCCCTGGCGACCGCGGCGTCGGGCGCCACGTCGGTCACGATGGTCGGCCCGACGAACCAGCCTCGATCGGGCACGCCCTCGGCCGTGTAGAGAGGGGTCACCGACTCGACCACCCCGGTGATGCGCTTCCACGCCTCGGCGTCGATCACCGGCCCGACCTGCACGCCCATGTGGCGCGGGTGCCCGATGCGCAGTTCCCGGGCCGCGCCCACCAACCGGGCGAGCAGGTCGTCGTACACGGCGTCGAGCACGATGAGCCGCGACGTGGCCGAGCACTTCTGCCCGGCGAACCCGAAGGCCGACTGCAGGATGGCGGGCACGGCCTGGTCGAGGTCGGCGTCGGCGTCGACCACCAGCGCGTTCTTGCCGCCCAGCTCGGCCACCACCCGCTTGATGTGGCGCGTGCGGACGCCGGGCCGGACGCGGGCCGCCGTCTCGTTGATCGCCAACCCCACGGAGCGGGATCCGGTGAAGGTGACGAAGGCGACGTCGGGATGGGCCACCAGATGGGCGCCGACGTCCTCGCCGATGCCGGGCAGGAACGACAGCACACCAGGGGGCAGGCCGCCCGCCTCCAGCGCCTGCACCAGCTGCCACGCCACCCCGGGTGTCTGCTCCGCGGGCTTGAACACGACCGTGTTCCCCGTCACCAGCCCGGCCACCACCATGCCCGTGGGGATGGCCAGCGGGAAGTTCCACGGGGCGATGACCACGCCCACGCCCTTGCCCTGGTACGCCAACTGGTTGTGCTCTCCCGGGGGCGACCGCACGGCGCCGCCCTGCCCCAAACGCAGCATCTCCCGGCCGTAGTACTCGCAGAAGTCGATGGCCTCGCAGACGTCGGCGTCCGCCTCCTTCCACGGCTTGCCCGCCTCGAAGACCTCCAGGGCGGCAATGGGACCCCGCCGCTCGCGCAGCCACTCGGCGGCCCGGAACAGCACGGCCGCCCGCTCGGCCACGGGCGTGCGCGACCAGCGCTCGAACGCGCCCAACGCCACGGCGACAGCGGCCTCGCCCTCGGCAGCCGTGCACGACACCGACCGGGCGACCACCCGGTCCGGATCGGCCGGGTCGGGCGAGTCGATGGTGCCGGCCGTGCGCACCCGCTCGCCGCCGATCACCGCGGGCACGTCGAGTGGCTCCGGCGCCGAACCGGCCGCGTCCACGCACGCCGCGAACGCGGCCCGCACCGGCGAGCGCCGCCACTCGGCCACCGGCTCGTGGTGGTACTCGCCGGGCGCGGTCACGTCGGTGGGCGGGCGACGGGCGGGCGGCTCCAGTTCCGGCACCACGGCCACCGACGGCGCCGCCACCAGCTCCTCCAGGGCCCGCCCCTCCATGAACCGGTGGCGCACGAAGCTCTCGTTGGACGTGTTCTCCAGCAGCCGGCGCACCAAGTAGGCCATGCCCGGGACCAGCTCCCCGACCGGCGCGTAGATGCGCAGGCGCATGCCCAGCCGCCGGATGGCCGCCTGCACGGGCTCGGCCATGCCGTAGAGCATCTGCAGCTCGTAGCCGGCGTCGGGGATGCCCAGCGCGCGCGCGTACGTCACCGCGTAGGCGAGCGACCGCAGGTTGTGCGACCCGAACGCGGCCCGTACCCGGTCGTGGTTGTCGTGCAACAGGCGCGTGCACCGCTCGTAGTTGGCGTCCGTCTCCTCCTTGCGGGCGAACACGGGGACGGGCCAGCCCTCGGCCGACGACGTGATGGTCTCCGAGTCCCAGTACGCGCCCTTCACCAACCGCACGCCGAACGGGCGGGTCCCCCACGACAACAGGTCCTGCAGGTCTCGGTACGAGTCCTTGAGGTAGGCCTGGATGACGATGCCGGCCTGCAAGTCGGCCAGGGCGGGCTCGTCCATGAGCGACCGGAACAGCTCCAACGTGAGGTCCTTCACATCGTCGTGCTCCATGTCGAACCACACGAAGGCGCCCTGCTCGGCTGCCAGCGTGAGCAACGGCAACAAGCGCGACCGGGCCTGGGCCAAGCCGTCGTCGCGCGTCAGCGGCGAGTACAGCGACGCCAGCGCCGTGGGCTTGATGCTCACGTTCACGCGCGGCAGCGGGCCGCGGTCGTCACGCTCCAGGTGGTCGTCGGGCGGCCACGACGCCGTGGCCGAGAGCAACGTGGTCACGAGCGACTGCACGCGCGCCGCGTAACGGTCGGCCTCCGCCTCCGTCACCGTCTTCTCGCCCAGCAGGTCGCACGTGAAGGCGCTGCCCTTGCGCCACAGGTCGGCCAGCCCCTCGACGGCGTCGGCCGGTCCGGTTCCCACGATGAACTGCCGAGCCATGCGCGTGATGTTGCGGCGGGCGATGGACGCCGAGAGGTGGTCGCCGACGCCGAGGGGGAGCTGGCCGGCCAGGCCCACGCCCATGTCCAGCAGGCGGGGCGCGTCGGTGTCCTCGAAGTACTCGCCGATGTGGCGCAGTACGTCGGCGTCACCAGTGGTGGCCGGGAACACATCGACAAAGCGGAACAACTGCGTCTTGAAGGACGGATGGGACATGGCCCATGTGAGCATCCGGTCGCTCCACCACGACATCCGGAACACGCGCGCCTTCTCGTCCGCGCCCAGCTCGGCGATGCGTTTGGCCAGGGCGGTGACGTCGCTGTCGCGAACTTCGGCCATCGAAGCCACGGTACCGCCGCTTGCGGCGAGCATCGGCGACGCAAGAGGCGTATGGTCTCGCCGCGGCCCCGGACCTCGGCAGCGTCCACCTACGGCGGACCACAGGGGAGGCACCCATGGCTCACCGGCTCGGCTGGCCCATCCGGCGGTTCGCCGCCTTGAGTACGGGACTGGTGGTGGTGCTCGCCACGATCGTGGTCTTCGCCGGTCCCGCGTCCGCCGCCGTCGTCACCGCCTACGTCGGTGCGAGCAACGGCGATGTCGATGCCAACAACTTCTACCCGGGCGTCATCACCGTCGTCGCCGGCGACACGGTCACCTGGCAGTGGGAGGGCTTCCACACGGTGACCTTCGGAACCCCGCCGTCCGACCCCTTCGCTCCCACCGGCAACGGGACGTATGACGGGACGCCGGGCGACCAGGAGAGTTCGGGCGCCCAGGGCGGTGGCACCTACTCGCTCATCATGTCGGCGGCCGGCAACTACAGCTACGTCTGCCTGCTGCACCCCGGCATGCAGGGCCTGGTCAAGGTCCTGTCCGCCGGTCCCGCGCCCACGCAGGCACAACTCGATGCCGCCGCCCAGTCCGAGCGGGCCGCCGACCTCACGGCCGGCGAGCACGCCAAGAACGGGTTCCAGACGACGACCACGGGCAAGCCCAACCACGCCACGCAGTACAACCTGGCCGCGGGCACGGCCCCGCCCCAGGTGGTCGACGCCCAGATCGGCGCCCCTGGGGTGACCGTCTCCGAGGCCGACGCCACCCTCACCGTCACGGGCAACACCCTGCACGTCGTGATCGACGCCACCGGCCTTCCCGCCGGGAGCCACGCCGTCCACATACACAGCGGGCAGTGCGCCACCCCGGTCCCGGCCTCGGGCGCCGACACGCTCTTCACCCTCAACCCGCTGGTGGCCGGCGCGCCCGGAACGGCGACCTCGGTCACCGACGTCACGCTGCCCGATCCACCCGTCATCCCGGCCCACGGCTGGTGGATCGAGGTGCACAACACGGGAGGCAGCCCGCTCATCTGCGGTGATGTCCTCCCCCACCGGGCATCGGCCCTGCGCTTCCTCGCCGACCCCGTGACCGTCGCCGTGGGCGATACCGTCTCGTGGACCAGCGGCGACCCGCAGGAGATCCACACGGTCACGTTCGGCGAAGACCCGGCCGACCCGTTCACGCCCGGCTACGGCGGCTCCGTGCACACGGGCTCGGGCAACTACAACTCGGGCATCCTCAACCCGGGTCAGTCATACGCGCTGACCTTCACCAAACCGGGGACGTACCCGTACTTCTGCGCCCTGCACGACGTGTCCGGCATGGTCGGCACCATCGTGGTGAAGCCGGTGAAGGGCTACTGGCTGGGCGCCTCCGACGGCGGCGTGTTCGCCTTGGGCAATGCCGCCTTCCAAGGCTCCAAGGGCGGGGTGAAGATCCCCGCGCCCATCGCCGGCATCGCCGCCACCACCGACCAGCACGGGTACTGGCTGGCCGGGCGGGACGGGTCGGTGTACCCCTTCGGCAGCGCCGGGTCGTTCGGGTCGCTGCTGTCGCCGCCCAGCTCTCCCGTCGTGGGCATCGCGCCCATGCCGGACCAGAGCGGCTACTGGTTGGCGGGATCCGACGGTGGGGTGTTCGCCTTCGGCGGCGCCAGGTTCTTCGGGTCCATGGGTGGTCAACACCTGAACAAACCGGTGGTGGGCATCGCCGCCGCGCCCGACGGCAAGGGCTACTGGCTGGTGGCGTCGGACGGCGGCATCTTCGGCTTCGGGTCGGCGAAGTTCTTCGGCTCCATGGGCGGCAGCCACATCAACAAGCCCATGGTCGGGATCACCGCGACGCCCGATGGCAAGGGCTACTGGACGGTCGCGTCCGACGGCGGGATCTTCTCCTTCGGCACGGCCAAGTTCCTCGGGTCGACGGGATCGCTGGTGCTGAACCAGCCGGTGGTCGGCATGGCCGGCACCTCGGACGGCAACGGGTACTGGCTGGTGGCGTCGGACGGCGGGATCTTCAACTACGGCACCGCCGCGTTCATGGGCTCACTGGGAGGCACGCCCCTCCTGGCGCCCATCGTGGGCATGGCAGCCGCCGCTTGATCAGGACCTGACCAGGGGGGCCTCCCGTTGCTACTGCTGCGGGAGGCCTCGCCAGTCGGGGTCGAGTTGGCGCAGGAACTGGGCGCAGCGCTCCTCCTCGTCCACCTCGCCGATGGCGGCGGCCGACTCGCGCATGCCCTCCAGGGCCCGCAGGAACCCGCGGTTGGTGGGTCGGGCCCAGCGCACGTACCCCGAGCCCCGCCAGCCTGCGGCCCGCAGGGCGTCCAACCCCCGGTGGTATCCCACGCGGAAGCAGGCGTAGGCCTCCACTTCGTCCCGGCCCAGCTCGCCCAGCCGGGCCCACGCGTCCAGGTACCGGGGGAAAGCGGCGACGACGGCGGCCACCGCGTCCCGCCGCCGGTCCAGGGGCTCGGCCAGGGCCGCGCCCAAGCGGGCCGCGGCTTCGCTCGGAGGCTCGGGGAGGACGGTCTCGGGGAGTCCGGAGGAGAGGTTGACGGGCGAGTCCGACATGCGAGCGATGCTAGGGCGATGGACTGCGCCTTCTGCGCCATCGTCAAGGGAGATCTCCCGGCCGCCGTCGTGCTGGACGAGCCCGACGTGGTCGCCTTCCTCGACGCCCGCCCCGTCTTCCCCGGCCACGTCCTCCTCGTGCCTCGCACCCACTACGACACGCTGGCCGACCTCCCCGTGCCCCTCGTCGAGCCGCTGTTCGAGGCCGTGCAGCGCGTGAGCACGGCGGTGCTCCAGGCCATGGGCGCCCAGGGCACCTTCGTCGGCGTGAACAACGTGGTGAGCCAGTCGGTGCCCCACGTGCACGTGCACGTCGTGCCCCGCACCAAGGGCGACGGCCTGCGCGGCTTCTTCTGGCCCCGCCACAAGTACGAGAGCGACGAGGCCATGGAGGTGATCGCCGCGTCGATCCGGGAGGCGCTTGGTTGAACCGCTACTCCCAGCGCACCACGGCGAAGCTCTTCTTGCCCTTGCGGAGCACGGCATAACGGCCGTGGAGGCTGTCGCCGGCGGGATCCAGGTCTCGCTCGGCCGGCTGCTTCTCGCCGTTGACACTGACCGACCCCTGCTCGATGGCCCGGCGGGCGTCCGACTTCGATGAGGCCAAGCCCGTGCCCACCAACGCCGACGTGAGCGGCAACGGCTCCCTCGGCACGTCGAGCGACGGCGCGTCGGCGAAGACCTCCAGCAAGGTGCGCTCGTCCAACTGGTTCACGTCCCCGGTGAAGAGAGCGGCGGCGGCCTGTTCGGCCCGCTCGGCCTCGGCCTGGCCGTGTACCAGCGCGGTGACGCTCCGGGCCAGTGCCCGCTGAGCGGCCCGGCGCTCCGGGTGCTCGGCCGTCTCCTTGTCGAGCGCCTCGATCTCCTCCCGGCTCAGCCAGGTGAAGTAGCGCAGGTACTGGCCCACCACCGCGTCCTCGGTGTTGATGAAGAACTGGAAGAAGCGGTACGGGCTGGTCCGTTCGGCCGACAGCCACACGGTGCCCGTCTCGGACTTGCCGAACTTGGTGCCGTCGGCCTTGAGGACGAGCGGCGAGGTGAGGCCGTAGGCCGCTTCTCCTCGCACTTTGCGGATGAGTTCCACGCCCATGGTGATGTTGCCCCACTGGTCGCTCCCGCCCAGCTGCAGGTTGCACCCGTGGGCATCGAACAGCTGGAGGAAGTCGTACGCCTGGAGAAGCATGTAGCTGAACTCGGTGTAGGAGATGCCCTGCTCCCGCCCTTCGAAGCGGGCCCTGACCGACTCCTTGGCCACCATCTGGTTCACGGTGAAGTGCTTGCCCACGTCCCGCAGGAACTCCAGCAGGCCGGCGTGCCACAGCCAGTCGCCGTTGTTGACGAGGAGGGCGGAGTGGTCGCCGCCGCTGAAGTCGAGGAACTGTTCGAGCTGGGACCGGATGCCCTCCAGGTTGTGCCCCAGCTGCTCCATGGTGAGGAGGTTGCGCTCCTCCGACTTGCCGCCGGGATCGCCGATCATCCCCGTGCCCCCGCCGGCCAGGGCGATGGGCCGGTGGCCGGCCTCCTGGAGGCGGCGCAGGTTGCACAGCTGGAGGAGGTTGCCCACGTGCAGGCTGTCGGCCGTGGGATCGAAGCCGATGTAAGCGGTGACCGGGTGGGCGCCGTCGTCCAGGCGCGCCAGGAGGTCCGGATCGGTGACCTGGTGGACCAGGCCCCGCCACTGGAGTTCTTCGGAAAGCTGCGTCATGCCGGCGGAAGCCTGCCACGATGGCAGGCGTGGTCGAGAACTTGCTGCGGTTGCGGGCTCCCCTCGACCTCCGGCTCACCCTCTGGCCCCTCCACCACGGCGGTATCGACCCGACCATGCGGATCGGCCCCGACGGCGTGTGGCGGGCCACCCGCACGCCGGAGGGGGCGGCCACCGTGCACCTGGCGCTGGGCGGGGGGCGAAGCGAGTTGCGGGTACAGGCCTGGGGCCCGGGCGCGGCGTGGGCGGTGGAGCGGGTGCCCGACCTGGTGGGCGAGCGCGACGACGTGGACGGCTTCCGCCCCGGCCACCCCCTCGTGGCCGAGCTGCACCGGCGCCATCCCGGCCTGCGCATGTGCCGGTCCCACGCCGTGGTCGAGGCGCTCGTCCCCACCATCATCGAGCAGAAGGTGGTGGGGCTGGACGCCAAGCAGTCGTACGCGTGGCTGGCCAAGCGGTGTGGAGAGGCGGCTCCCGGGCCGTCCCCCGGGGGTGCCGGGTTGCTGCTGCCGCCGTCGCCCGAGTGGCTGGCCCGGCTGCCGTCGTGGGACTGGCACCGGGGCAACGTCGAGCGCGGCCGGGCCGAGACCGTGCGCCGGGCCTGCGCGTCGGCCCGCCGGCTGGAAGAGACGATCGACATGGCGCCGGCCGACGCCGAGCGCCGGCTGCGGGCCCTGCCCGGCATCGGTCCCTGGTCGTCGGCCAAGGTGCGGGAGGCCGCCCTGGGCGACGCCGACGCGGTGGCCGTGGGCGACTATCACTTCCCCCACATGGTGTCGTGGGCCCTGGCCGGCGAGCGCCGGGGTGACGACGCTCGCATGCTCGAGTTGCTCGCGCCCTGGGAGGACCAGCGCCAGCGGGCCCGGGTGGTGCGGTTGCTGGTGCTGGCCGCCGTGGGGACCAGCAGCGCCGGCGGTTCCGGCCGCCGCGGTCCGCGCATGCCCCGCCAGGACATCCGCGCCCTGTGACCCCCAACCGTTCTCGTGCAACTGAGTTTCGGCCCCCGAAACTGCGTTGCACCAGAACGACTCAGGGGAGCTTCATCACCATCGTGTGATGCGGGAGTCGGGCGGGCCCGTACAGATAGCCGTCGCCCACCGCCTTCCACCCCAGGCGCTCGTAGAACCCCAGAGCCACGTCCCGGCCCCGAGCCCACACCAGCTGGGCGCCCCCGGCCCGCGCCCGCTCCAGCCCGCCCGCCACCAGCAGCCGCCCCACGCCGCCCCGCTGCCGGTCCGGGGCCACCGCCATGCCCCGCAGCTGGAAGGCGGGCACGCCGGGCCGCTCGGCCCAGTCGAACGGGGCGAACGACACCACCCCCACCAGCGCCCCGTCGTCGTCGAAAGCGCCCAGGTGGAAGGCGGTCGGCGCCCGGTCGCCGTCGAAGTCCACGTCGGCGCCCATGTCGCCGTCCCGCAACACCTGCCGGCGCAACGGATAGGTGTCCGCCGCCCTGATGTCCTGAATGCGCACTTGCATAGGCTGCCCGCCATGTACCCGGGAACGCACGCGCAAACCACACCGGACAAGCCCGCCATCATCATGGGAAGCGGCGAAACCGTCACCTACGCCCAGTTGGACCAGCGCTCGAACCAACTGGCCCGCCTGCTCCACAGCCGGGGCCTCCGAACCGGTGACAGCGTCGCCATGTGCATGGAGAACAACGCCACCTACCTGGTGGCCGCGTGGGGCGCTCAGCGGTCGGGGCTGTACTACACGGCCGCCAGCAGCCGGCTCACGGCGGGCGAGCTCGAGTACATCGTCGACGACTGCGGCGCCCAGGCGTTCATCACGTCCTACGAGAAGCGGGATGTGGCCGCCGAGTTGCTCGACCGCATGCCCAACGTCCACACCCGCCTCATGGTCGGCGGCGTCATCGACGGGTACGAGTCCTACGAGGAGGTCGTCGGTGCCCAGCCCACCGACGAGCTGCCCGACCAGGTCGAGGGCCAGGACATGCTGTACTCGTCGGGCACCACGGGCCGGCCCAAAGGCGTGAAGATCCCGCTCCCCGGGCTGCCCGTCCCGTCGCCCGGTTCAGTGTCGGCCCTGGGCCAGATGCTGTACGGCTTCAACCCGGACATGGTGTACCTCTCCCCCGCGCCCATCTACCACGCCGCCCCGCTGCGGTTCTCCATGGCCGTGCACCGCCACGGCGGCACCCTCGTGGTGATGGAGCACTTCGACCCGGTGGAGTTCCTGCGCCTCGTCGAGCGGTACAAGGTCACCCACACCCAGGTCGTGCCCACCATGTTCGTGCGCCTGCTCAAGCTCCCCGAGGCGGAGCGCAAGGCGTTCGACGTCTCGTCGCTGCAAACCGTCATCCACGCCGCCGCCCCCTGCCCGGTGCCGGTCAAGCAGCAGATGATCGAGTGGTGGGGACCGGTGATCCACGAGTACTACGCGGGCACCGAGGGCAACGGGTTCGTCGCCTGCAACTCGGTGGAGTGGCTGGGCCATCCGGGCACGGTGGGCAAGCCGCTGGTGGGCACCGTACACATCGTGGGCGAGGACGGCGAGGAGCAGCCCACGGGCGAGGCCGGCACCATCTACTTCGAGGGCGGCGCCGAGTTCGAGTACCACAACGACCCGGAGAAGACGAAGGGGTCGCGCAACGACAAGGGCTGGAGCACGCTCGGCGACGTGGGGTACCTCGACGAGGACGGCTACCTGTTCCTCACCGACCGCAAGGCCTACATGATCATCTCGGGCGGGGTGAACATCTACCCGCAGGAAGCCGAGAACGTCCTCGTCATGCACCCCAAGGTGGCCGACGCGGCCGTGTTCGGCGTGCCCAACGACGAGATGGGCGAGGAGGTCAAGGCCGTGGTCCAGCCCGTGGACATGGCCGACGCCGGTCCCGAGCTGGAGCGGGAGCTGCTCGCCTACTGCAAGGACCAGCTGGCCGGGTACAAGTGCCCCCGTTCCGTCGACTTCGAGGCCGAACTGCCCCGCCACCCCACGGGCAAGCTGTACAAGCGGCTCCTCAAGGACCGCTACTGGCAGGGCCACCAGACCCAGATCGTCTGAGCCGTTGGCCGGCGGACGGTCAGTTGAGGCGCGAGCGCAAGAGGGCGGCCTGGGCCTCGGCCCGGGTGGCGGCCTCGCCCGCCAGCAGCGCGGCCAGCTGCTCCAGCGTGGCCGCCGCCTCCTCGTAACGGCCCAGGGCGGCCTGGGCCGTGGCCAGCTCGCCCAGCTCCCGGGGCTCGGTCCCGGGGATGCCGGCCCGCAGGCGCAGCACCCACGCGGCCGGCGGGGCGTCGCCCCGGCCCTGGTACAGCTGCCGCAGGTTGTTCAGCATGCGGGCCAGGATCATCCGGGAGCCCACCGGGGCCAGGAGCGACGGCCGGAACGCCACCTCGTCGCCGTAGATCCGCTGCACCAGGGCCTCGCACTCCGCGGGCGTGAGCTCCCGCCCACCGTTGAACGGATCCAGCAGCGCCGGTGGCACCGCCAGGTGCCGCACCAGGAAGTGCCCGGGCAGCCCCACCCCCACGAGGGGCACGCCCAGCCGGCGGCCCACCTCGATGGCCACCACCGACAGCGTGATGGGGATGCCCAGCCGGCGGTCGAGCACGTCGTTCAGGAACGAGTTGCGGGGGTCGCGGTAGTGCTCCTCGTTGCCCCGGAACCCGAGCGTCTCGAACAGGTACCGCCGCAGCCCGGCCAGGTCCCGCGCCTCGACCGGGCAGCCGGCGGCCAGCTCGTCGAGCTTCACCAGCTCGGCGTCGACGTCCAGGTCCGGGTAGGCGTGGGCGGCGATGAGCATGGCCCCCTCGTCCAGCCGCACGTCCTCCTCGGGACCCTGGACGAGGGCGAAGAAGCGGCCGGTTGCGTCGGCCATCTCAGTGGCGCGACAGCAGGTTGAGCACCACCGTCGCCAGGATCGACAGCAGCAGGCACGTACCCAGCGGGGCGAACACGCGGACGTGGCCCCGCCGCACGTCGACGTCGCCCGGCAGGCGCCCGAGGCCCAGGGACCCGGCGACCATGAACAACACTCCGACCCCGGCCAGGACCAGGGCGGACACCACCAGGACGCGACCCGTCTGGGAGAGGTCCATCAACGATGGACACTACCCAGCGATAGCGTCGCGACCGACATGCGGGTCCTCCGGCGCAAGTCCGACAACGTCCTCCAGCTCGTCAGCTTCGCCGGCCTGGGCGCGGCCATCGCCGTGCTCCGTCAGGACCTCCCGGGCCTGGCCGTGGGCGCCGTCCTGGTGACCATCGGCATCCACACGGCCCGCAGCGGTCTCTACCTCACGCCTGACGGCCTCGTCGTCCGCAACCTGTTCCGCACCTGGCGGATGCCGTGGGACGACGTGGAGCGGGTCGACCTCGGCTCGGCTGGCCACCCCCGCCTCCCGGTCGTGATGATCCGGCGCCGCAGCGGCAAGCCGTCCGTACCCCTCTGGTGCCTCCAGCCCTCACCCCGCCGCCAGCGCCGGGAGCAGGCCCATGTGGCCGTCCTCAAAGAGGTGCAGGCCGCCCTGCGGGAAGGCGCCCCGGCGTGACCGGCACTGGGACCGCCGCGCCCTTCATCACCGCCTACGCCCCCAACGGCATGGTCTGCGCCGTCGACCGCCTGGCCGCCGAGGCGGGCGTGGCCATGCTGCGCGAGGGCGGGTCGGCGGTGGACGCGGCGGTCGCCGCCAGCGCCGTGCTGGCCGTCACCACCCAGCACATGTGCGGCATGGGCGGCGACCTCTTCGCCCTCGTCTCCACGCCCAGCGACCCCACGCCCGCCTGCCTCAACGCCTCGGGCCGGGCCGGTTCGGGTGCCGACGCCGACCGGCTGCGGGCCGAGGGCCACACCACCATGCCCTTCCGCGACCACCCGGCGTCGGTCCCCGTGCCCGGGTGCGTCGACGGCTGGGTCGCGCTGCACGAGCGCTACGGCCGCCTGCCTCTGTCCGACGTCCTCGAACCGGCGTGCCGGTACGCGGCCATCGGCTTCCCCACCTCCCCCACCCTGGCCGCGGCCGTGGGCCAGATCGCCCACCTGTCGGGGGCGGGCGACTACACCAACCGGGGCCGCCTCCGCCCCGGCGCCAAGGTGCGCCGCCCCGTGGTCGCCCTCACCCTGGCCGCCATCGGCAAGGGCGGACGATCGGCCTTCTACGAGGGGCCGTTCGGCGAGGGCCTCATCGGCCTGGGTGACGGCGAGTACACCGACGAAGACCTCACCACACCGCTGGCCGACTGGGTCGACCCCCTGCGGATCGACGCATGGGGCCGCACCCTCTGGACGGTCCCACCCAATTCGCAGGGCTACCTCACCCTGGCTTCGGCCTGGATCGCGGCCGGCCTCGACCTGCCCGACGACCCCGACGACCCCCTGTGGGCCCACCTCCTCGTCGAAGCCACCCGCCTGGCCGCGTTCGACCGCGTCGACGTCCTCCATGAGCACGCCGACGGCGCCGCCCTCCTCAGCCCCGACCGCCTGGGCCCCCGCCGGGAGGCCATCGAGCCCGACCGGGCCCGCACGGACCTGGCGGGCTCCCCCTTCAACCAGGGCGGCACCATCTACCTGTGCGCGGTGGACGACAACCGCATGGGCGTGTCCCTCATCCAGTCCAACGCCGCCGGCTGGGGCTCCCACCTGGTCGAACCCACCACCCGCATCTTCCTCCAGAACCGGGGCATCGGCTTCTCCCTCCAGCCCGGCCATCCAGCCGAGTACGGCCCCGGCCGGCGCCCGCCCCACACCCTGTCGCCCGCCCTCGTCACCCACCCGGGCGGCGAGCTGGACATGGTCATCGGGTCGATGGGCGGCGACGGCCAGCCCCACTTCCTGCTGCAGCTGCTGGCGCGCCTCCTCGCCAGCCGCAACCCCGACCCGGCCGACGCCATCGCCGCGGCCCGCTTCCTGCTCGTCACCGAGGGCAGCGGCTTCGACTGTTGGCTGGACCGGGGCGACGTGCGGGTCCTCCTCGAAGGGCACGCACCCACCACGTGGGCCACCGGCCTGGCCGACCGCGGCCACGCCGTGGACCAGGCTCCGTCGTGGGGCCATGAGTTCGGCCATGCCCACGTCATCCGGGTGAACGGCGACCATCTGGAAGGCGCCTCCGATCCCCGTGCGCTGTCCGGCGGGAGTGCCGGCTGGTAAGGCACTCTGGAAGCGTGACGTCGCTGGCCCAGGCCGTGCTCGACTCGCTCCCCGCCCACACCGCGGTGCTGGACGGCGCGGGCCGGGTGCAGACGGCCAACCAGGCGTGGGAGCGGTTCGTGGTCGGGCACCCCAACGACCCCTGGCGGCCGCCCATGGGCGAGAACTGGTTCGAGGCCCTCGCCGGGGCCGGCACCGACGACACGACCCGCGCCCTGGCCGGCGCCCGGTCGGTGGCAGCCGGCGGCGCCCGGGCCTACCGCCAGGACTACCCGTGGACGTCGCCCGACGGCGAGCAACTTTGGTTCGCCCTCAGGGTGGCGTCCCTCGGCGGGGAGCTCGGGGACGAGCTCGGCGGGCTGGTCGTGTCCCACACCGACATCAGCAGCCGCAAGCGGGCCGAGACCCAGTTGGCCCATCAGGCCCTGCACGACCCCCTCACCGGTCTGCCCAACCGCACCCTCTTCCTCGACCGGTTGGCCGTCGCCCTGGCCCGCCTGGAACGGCGCTCCGGCCGAGTGGCCGTCCTGTTCCTCGACCTCGACCGCTTCAAGCAGGTGAACGACAGCTTCGGCCACGACGTCGGCGACGCCCTGCTGCGGGCCGTGGCCGGGCGCTTCCGCGGCCTCCTCCGCCCGCAGGACACCTCCGCTCGCTTCGGGGGCGACGAGTTCACCGTCCTGTGCGAGGACCTCGACGGCCCCCAGGAGGCGTTGGACATCGCCAACCGCATCGGCCGGGGCCTGGCCCAACCCTTCACCCTCGAGGAGCACGAGATGTTCCTCACCGCCAGCATCGGCGTGGCCCTGGCCGACGGGTCCGACGTGCGCCCCGAGGCACTGCTCCGGGACGCCGACGCCGCCATGTACCGGGCCAAGCAGCACGGCAAGGACCGGGCCGTGCTGTTCGACGCCGACATGCGGGCATCGGCCGTACACCGGCTGTCCCTCGCCACCGCCCTCCACCACGCCCTCGAACGCCACGAGCTGCGCCTCGTCTACCAGCCCGTCGTCGAGCTGGCCAGTGGTCGCGTGACGGGTACCGAGGCCCTCGTGCGCTGGCAGCACCCGGAGCGAGGCCTGCTGCTCCCGGCCGACTGGCTCGACCTGGCCGAAGACATCGGCCTCCTCGTCTCCATCGGCGCCTGGGTGTTGCGGGAGGCGTGCGCCACGGCCACCAGCTGGCCGGTGGGCATGACCGTGTCCGTCAACCTGTCGGCCCAAGAGCTGGCCCAGCCCGACCTGGCCGACCGGGTGCGCGAGGTCCTCGACGACACCGGCCTCGCCGCCGAGCGGCTGTGCCTCGAGCTCACCGAGCGGGCCTTCGTGACCGATCCCATCGCGGCCGTGCACAACGTGGAGCGGGCCGGCCGCCTGGGCGTGCAGGCGGCGATCGACCACTTCGGCACCGGCGCGTGGTCCCTCGCCTACCTCAAGCGCCTGCCCGTCGCCGCTCTCAAGGTCGACGGATCCTTCGTGGCCGGGCTGGGTGCCGCCGCCGAGAGCGAGGGCGAGGGCGAGGGCGACCAGGTCACCATCGTGCAGGCCGCCATCAGCCTGGCCCACGCCTTGGGACTGCAGGCCGTGGCCGAGGGGGTGGAGACGGCCGGCCAGCTGGCGCAGCTGCGCGCCCTGGGGTGTGACGCCGCCCAGGGCTACGCGCTCGGGCGACCGGGCCCGGCCGAGTGCCTCACCCGCAACGGGCTCGCCGGGTACACCTAGTAGCCGGGCAGCGCCGGCCCCTCCTGGTGCGACGCCGTCCAGGCCAGCAGGCCGGTGGCCTCCATGGTGTTGACCACCCGGTCGGCGGGCACACCGCACTCCGCGGCCCGGTCGCACCCGAAGGGTTGCCAGTCCAGCTGGCCGGGGGCGTGGGCGTCGGTGTCGATGGAGAACCGGCACCCGGCCTCCACGGCCTGGCGCAGCAGGCGCCGGGGCGGGTCCAGCCGCTCGGGCCGGCAGTTGATCTCCACCGCCTTGTCGTGCTCGACCGCGGTGGCGAACACGGCCTGGACGTCGAAGGTCGACTCGGGCCGGCCCCGGCCCACCACCAGCCGGCCCGTGCAGTGCCCGAGGATGTCGACCAACGGGTTCTGCAAGGCCCGCACCATGCGGCGGGTCATGCCTTCGGCCTCCATGCGCAACTTGGAGTGGACCGACGCCACCACCACGTCGAGCTGGGCCAGCAGCTCGGGGTCCTGGTCGATCTCGCCGCCGTCCAGGATGTCGACCTCGATGCCGGTGAGGATGCGGAACGGCGACATTCGTTCATTCAGCTCACGAACAACGTCCAGCTGCTGGCGCAGGCGCTCGGGCGACAGGCCGTTGGCCACCGTCAGCCGGGGCGAGTGGTCGGTGAGGGCGACGTACTCGTGACCGAGGTCGCGCGCCGCCGCGGCCATCACGTCGATGGGGCTGCCGCCGTCGGACCAGTCGGAGTGGGTGTGGCAGTCGCCCTTGAGGGCGGCTCGCAGGGCGGCTCCGATCCCCCGCTCGGGATCGGGCGAGTGCTCCTCCAGCCGGGCCAGGTAGCTCGGCACCTCGCCGGCCAGGGCCTGCACGATGACCCGCTCGGTCTTCTCCCCGATGCCGGGCAACTCCCGTAAGCGGCCCTGGGCGGCGCGCTGGCGCAGCTCGTCCTCGTCCATGTCCCGGATGGCGTCGGCCGCGTTGCGGAACGCCTTCACCCGGTACGTCGGTTCGCGCGACCGCTCCAGCAGGTAGCCGATCCGGTCCAGGGCTTCCGCTGGGTTAATCGCCGCCGCCCTTGCCGCCCTTGCCCCGCTTGCCCTGGTTCCGGAACCCGGCCTCGGCGCCCGCCGGCTTGTCCACGCCCGGCACCTGGCCGAGCAGGGTGAGGGCCGCCCGGGCGTCGTCCATGGCCAGCTCGCCGTCGCGGGCCCAGGCGACGACGTCGGCGTACAGGGCGCTGGCCGTGGGGCCGGCGTCGGCGCCCGACCGCAGCTGCTCGGCCACCTGCTGCAGGCGGTCGGCCGCCTCGCCGTCGGCGTTGTTGTCACGCTCCTCGCCCCGAAGGCGCGAGGCCAGAGCGGACAGCTGGTCGGCCAGGGGGTTGGCCACCGTGGTCGACGTGGTGGTGGGCGCAGCCGTGGTGGTGGTCGGGGCGGTGGCCACCGCGGGCTTGGCCTTGGAGGGGCGGGTGAGGGCCAGCCCGAGCAGGAGAAGGACGAAGGCGGCGAAGGCCGCGCCCAGCACGAGCGTGGAGCGGTCCACCCGCCGGGCCCGCTCGGCCAGGCCGTCCAACGCAGGCCCGGCCAACGGCAGCCCGGCCAACGGCAGCCCGGCCAACGGCAACACGGCCGTGGCTTCGGGGTCGTGGTCGGGGCCCAGCCCGGCGGCGAGGTTGGGCGATGCCGGCGCCAGGGCGGCCTGCATCTCCTCGGCACTGTGGAAGCGGCGGTGAGGGTCGCGGGACATGGCCCGCTCGATGACATCGGTGAGCGCGGGCGTGAGCCCCGGGCGCAGGGACGTGAGCGGCTCGGGCGTGTCGTGCTGCACGCTGTAGGCGGTGGTGACGGGCGTGTCGCCCTGGAACGCCTTCCGCCCGGACAGGGCCTCGTAGAGCACGACGCCCAGCGCGTACAGGTCCGACGACGGCGTGGCCGGCTCACCGTCGATCCGCTCGGGGGCAAGGTACCGGGGCGTGCCCAGGAGCATGCCCGCGGTGGTGGCGTCGTTGCCCACCGCCTCCACGCTCTTGGCGATGCCGAAGTCGGCCACCTTGGCGCAGCCGTCGTCCCCGAAGAGGATGTTGCCGGGCTTCACGTCCCGGTGGAGGATGCCCGCCTTGTGGGCGGCGCCCAGCGCGCCCAGCACGTCGCCCGCCACCCGCACCACGAAGTCGGCGTCCAGCGGGCCGGCCGCCATGCGGTCGGCCAGCGTCTCGCCCGACAGCCGCTCCATGACGATCCACGGGGTGCCGTCGTCGCCTTCCTGGCCGGTGTCGAACACGGACACGAGGTTCGGGTGCGACAGCCGGGCCGCCGAGCGGGCCTCCTCCTCGAACCGGCGCCGCACGTCGGGGCGCACGGCCATGGCCGGGTTCAGCACCTTCACGGCCACCGAGCGGCCCAGGCGGGTGTCGGTGGCGTCGTACACATCAGCCATGCCTCCCCGGCCCAGCACCTCGCCCACGCGGTACCGATCAGCCAGGACGCGGTCGGTGAGCGTCGTGTTCACGGCCCGTTCCTTACCCCAAGGGGGGTGGGGGGAAGCAAACTGGGGGCCATGGCGAGTGTGGCGGGCCTGCTGTTGACGGGAGGATCGAGCCGGCGCATGGGCCGGGACAAGGCCGCCTTCCCGGCGGTGGCCGGCCTGGTCGACGCCCTGCTGGCCGTGGCCGAGCCCGTGCTGGAGGTCGGCCCCGGGCGCACCTCACTCCCCGCGGTGGCCGAGGACCCGCCCGGCCAGGGGCCATTGGCCGCCCTGGGCGCCGGGGCCGCCGCTCTCGGACCCGGGACCGCCGCCCTGGTGTTGGCCTGCGACCTGCCCCTGGTGACGGTCGACCTCCTGCGCTGGCTGGCCGCCCAGCCCGGCACCGCCGTGCCCGTGGTGGACGGCCGCCCCCAACCCCTGTGCGCCCGGTGGGACGGGGCCGATCTGGCCCGCGCCCGCCCCCTCTACGAGCGAGGTGAGCGATCCTTACGAACGCTGCTCGACGGGGCTGGCGTGACCTGGCTGGACAAGTCGGCGTGGGGGGCCGTGGTCCCGGCCTCGGCCTTCGCCGACGTGGACACGCCCGCCGATCTCACCCGCCTGGGCCTGGCGTCACAGTGAGCCGCCGCAACGTCGCCGACGTGCGTGTCGTCGCCCTGCGCGAGGGCGGCCGGGCCGTGGAGCTGCCCGACCGGGTGGTGGCCGAGGAGCCCCTCGAGATCCGCTGCGCGGGGCCGGGCCAGGACGCCGAGCCCGTCACCACCACCATGCGCACTCCCGGCCACGACTTCGAGCTGGCCGTGGGCTTCCTGCTCGCCGAGGGCATCATCAACGGCACCGCCGACGTGCACGAGGTCAAGTACTGCGAGCTGCCCGACGACGCCGAGCAGCTGTACAACGTGGTCACCGTCAAACTCCGCCGTCCCGGCCACTTCACGCCCCGGCGCGGCATCACCACGGCGAGTTGCGGCATCTGCGGCACCGCACAGCTGGACGAGCTCCAGGACCGTTGCCCGGTCGTGCCTCCCGGCCCGCCCCTCCCCCGCTCCGTGCTGTTGCAGCTGCCCGACCGGTTGCGCGAGGGGCAGCAGCTGTTCGACCGCACCGGCGGGCTCCACGCCGCCGGCCTGTTCGACCTCGACGGCACCCTGCTCTCCATCCGGGAGGACGTGGGCCGCCACAACGCCGTCGACAAGCTGGTGGGCGAAGCGGTCCTGGCCGGGCACCTGCCGCTGCGGGAGCGGGTGCTGGTCGTCTCCGGGCGCGTCGGCTACGAGCTGGTGCAGAAGGCGGCCGTGGCCGGCATCCCGATGCTCGCCGCCGTGTCCGCCCCGTCCAGCCTGGCCGTGGAGACGGGCCGGCGCCTGGGCGTGTGCGTCGCCGGGTTCGTGCGCCCGCCCACGGCCAACATCTACAGCCACCCGGAACGGGTGGACCTCGACCGCTAACCCTCGGAGGTGGGGCCGACCTCCTCGATGTCGAACAGGAGCAGCACGCGCTGCTGGTCGATCATGGCCTGGCGGTACTCGTCCCAGTCCGGGTGCTCGCCCTTGACGTTGCGGTACATCTCGACCAGGCCCTCCATGGCTTCGGGCAGGGTCTCGATCTCCACGGTGCCGTCGATGCGGACCCACTCCCCGAAGAAGCCGGGGTTGAGCACCAAGAGCGACGCGTGCGGATCACGCCGAAGGTTGCGGACTTTCATCGACCCCTCGCGCGTGCTGACCGCAACCCGGCCTCGGTGGTCGAGACCGGCGGTGACCGGGGTCAGCTGCGTGCGGCCGTTGGCCCGCGTGGTGGCGAGGACGGCCCGGTCGTTGCGGGACACGAAGTCCCGTGCTCGTTCCACGTCCATAGGGCCGAGCCTACGGGTGGTGTGGGCGCTCGCGGTGGCCCCGAGCAGGGGCTAGGAGACGGCCTTCAGCCGGCGGCGGGCTCGCCAGGCCCGGCGGAGCGACCGGCGCTCCTCCTCGCTGGTGCCGCCCCACACGCCGTACTCCTGGTTCGTGCGGATGGCGAAGGCCAGGCACGGCTCCTTCACCGGGCACGCAGCGCAGATCTCCTTGGCTGCCCGGATCTGCTGCTCGGCCACGCCCGTCACGCCGGCGGGGAAGAACATGTTGACTTCGGTCTGGCGGCAAGCCGCCTGGTTCCGCCAATGGTCGACGTCCCAGTGGGGGGTCGTCGACGCCGCCTCGATGGCCACGGCACCTCCGCATACGGTCAGCAACCGGACATCTGCTGAGCCCAACGCGTCCCCCCTCGGGACACCGTGGATGCCGGTACTCATGGTTTGGTCTGAATTTTTGGTGAACGTCTTGTGAAGCAATGCACAAAGTAGCACCGGCGATGAAGCGGGGGAAGGATACCGAACCTTTTTTTCGCCCCCCTGTCGTTCTCGTGCAACTGAGCGCCACTTCCAGGCGTGGCCGTTGCAACAGGACGCCAACAGCGGCACGGGCACGATCCGCGCCGGCGCTCTCATCGCTTCCTAAGCTGCGCGCGCGTGGAACGGCTCGATCGCTTCTTCGCCATCACCGCCCGGGGGTCCACGCTGGAGACCGAGCTCCGCGGCGGGCTCGCCACCTTCTTCACGATGGCCTACATCGTGGTCCTCAACCCCCTCATCCTCTCGGGGGCCAAGGACGTCGGCGGCCACCATCTCAACCAGGCGCAGCTCGCCACGTCCACCGCGCTGGTGGCCGCGGCCATGACCATCCTCATGGGGATCGTCGGCCGCTACCCCTTCGCCCTGGCCGCCGGGCTCGGGCTCAACGGCGTGGTGGCGTTCCAACTGGCGTCGCAGATGTCGTGGCCCGCGGCCATGGGCATCGTGGTGATGGAAGGGCTCGTCATCACCGCCCTGGTCGCCACCGGCTTCCGGGAGGCGGTGTTCGATGCCATCCCCATGGCGTTGAAGCAGGCCATCAGCGTGGGCATCGGCCTGTTCATCGCGCTCATCGGCTTCGTGGACGCCGGCTTCGTGCGCCGAAACCCGGACGCCGCGGGCACGCCCGTCCCGCTCAACCTGGGCATCGGCGGTCGCCTGCTGGGGTGGCCCACCGTGGTGTTCGCCGTCGGCCTGCTGCTCACCAGCGTGCTGGTGGCTCGGCGGGTGCGGGGCGCCTTCCTGCTCGGCATCGTGGGCACCACCGTCTTCGCCATCGTCCTCAACTCCATCGTCCACGTCCCCGCCCAGTTCGGCGCCGGTGGCGTGTTCAACCCGCGGGGCTGGGGTCTCAACGTGCCCGCCTGGCCCCACCACGTGTTCGACACGCCCGACTTCGGGTTGCTGGGCAAGTTCAGCCTGGGCGGGTCGTTCTCGGCGGTGGGGACGGTGAGCACCATCCTCCTCGTCTTCACGCTGATGCTGGCCGACTTCTTCGACACCATGGGCACGGTCGTCGGGGTGGGTGCCGAGGGTGGCATGCTCGACCGGAACGGGCGCCTGCCCGGCGTGGGCCGGGTGCTGCTCGTCGACTCGCTGGCCGCCGCCGCCGGCGGGGCGGCGTCGGCCTCGTCCAACACCACCTACATCGAGTCGGCCGCCGGCGTGGCCGACGGGGCCCGTACCGGGCTGGCCAGCATCGTCACCGGCGGGCTGTTCCTCGTCGCCCTCTTCCTCACGCCACTGGTGGGCGTCGTCCCCTACGAGGCGGCGTCGCCCGCGCTGGTGGTCGTCGGCTTCCTGCTCATGACCCAGGTCAAGGACATCCCGTGGGACGAGTACGACCTCGCCATCCCCTGCTTCCTCACCATCGTCCTGATGCCGTTCACCTACTCGATCACCAACGGCATCGGTGCCGGCTTCATCTCGTACGTGATCATCAAGGTGGCCCGGGGGCGGGGCCGGGACGTCCATTGGCTGCTCTGGACGGTCGCAGCCATGTTCGTCATCTACTTCGCCATCGACCCGGTGGAGCGCTTGCTCGGGGTGCACTAGAGCACGGTGGACGACCCCGAGCAGTCGGGCGCGATCTGGCGTGTTTCCGGGATTTCCTGGAGGCCGGGGCCAGGCTGAGGGTAGGCGGCGGGGCCTGGTACGTCAGGAGACGGTCGGCCGACGCAGGACGGTCGATCGGCCCTACATCCGGTGCCCGAATCGTCCGATGACTAACGGGTGACCATGCAAGAGGAGATCACTCCCGTCACCCCGGCGCGTGCCCAACGCGTACGTTTGGGTGAGTTGCTCCTCAACGAGGGCTTCGTCACCGAGGACCAGCTCATGCTGGCTCTGGACGAGCAGAAGCGCTCGGGGGAGCGCCTGGGCCGCATCCTGGTCGACAACCGGATCATCACCGAGAGCCAGCTGGTCAGGGCCCTGGCCCGCCACTTCGGGATCGACTTCCTCGACCTGGACGAGACCACGGTCGACGTCACCGCCTCCCGGATGGTCAAGGAGGGCTTCGCCCGCCGCTACCAAGCCCTGGCCGTGGCCTGGGACGACGAGGGCCGGTTGGTGGTCGCCATGGCCAACCCCTCCGACGTGTTGGCCCTGGACGACATCCGCAGTCTCACCGGCCACGACCTCAAGCCCGTCATGGCCGAGCCCGGCCAACTGGCCCGGGCCATCGACCGAGCGTGGCGGTCGGCCAGCGAGGCCGAGGCCATGCTCAAGCTGGCCTCCGACACGGCGGACAACGAGGATGACAGCCTGGCCAAGGTGCGGGAGGCGGCCGAGGACGCTCCCGTCATCCAGTTCGTCAACGAGCTCATCATCCGGGCCGTGCAGGACCGGGCGTCGGACATGCACCTCGAGCCCAGCGAGCACGACCTCCGGGTGCGATTCCGCATCGACGGCGTGCTCCAGGACGTCATGAAGGTGCCCCGCGCCATCCAGAACTCGGTGATCAGCCGGCTCAAGATCATGGGCGACCTCAACATCGCCGAGCGGCGCCTACCCCAGGACGGCCGGGTCACCGTAGAACTACAGCGGGCCCCCGTCGACCTCCGGCTCGTCACCCTGCCCACCGCCCAGGGCGAGGCGGTCATCGTCCGCATCCTCGACCGCGGCAGTGGCGTGTTGCGCATCTCCGACCTCGGGTTCGCGCCTGACACGCTCCGCCGGTACGAGGACTGCTACAAGCGGCCGTGGGGCGCCGTGCTCGTGACCGGGCCCACGGGCTCGGGCAAGTCGACCACGCTCTACGCCACCCTGGGCGAGCTCAACGACCCCAACCGCTCGATCATCACGGTCGAGGATCCCGTCGAGTACCACATGAACGGCGTGAAGCAGGTGCAGGTGAACCGCAAGGCGGGCCTGACCTTCGCCAACGCCCTGCGTTCCATCCTGCGAGCCGACCCCGACATCGTGCTCGTGGGCGAGATCCGCGACCGGGAGACGGCCACCATCGCCGTCGAGGCCGCCCTCACCGGCCACGTCGTGCTGTCCACGCTGCACACGAACGACGCCGCCTCGACGCCGGCCCGCCTCCTGGACATGGGCGTGGAGCCGTTCCTGGTGACGTCGGCCCTGTCGTGCATCCTGGCCCAGCGCCTGGTGCGGCGCCTGTGCGACAAGTGCAAGGAGCCCTACGAGCCCATGGCCGAGGAGCTCACCGCCGCCGGGTGGGACGACGTTCGCCTGGGTGACGGTGAGAAGCCCACGTTCTTCCGGGCCGCGGGCTGCGGCTCGTGCGCCAAGTCCGGCTTCCGGGGCCGCTTCGCCATCCACGAGGTCATGCCCATGACCGAGGAGATGGTGGCCTTGGTGCTGCGGCACACCTCGAGCGACGAGGTCCGGGCCCTGGCCATCCAGCAGGGCATGGTGCCGCTTCGCCAGGACGGCCTGCGCAAGGCGGCCATGGGCCAGACCACGCTGGAGGAGCTGTTCCGGGTCGTCGTCTAGCACGCCCGTTTCGCGCTTCGTCTCGCGCCCGTTCGACCGACGTGCTCCAGGAAATGAAGGGCTTGTGCCGAATGGGCGGGCGACGGCGGAGCAGGGTCAGCCGTCGAGAGCGTCGGCCAGGAGGGCCAGCTCGTCCATGAGCGCGGCCGACCCGTCCCTGCGCACGTACGTCACCGGCGTGCTCCTGTCACGCCAACGGCCGAGCAGAGCCGCTCGCTCGGCCCGCTCGGTCTCGTCGGTGAACGTGTAGATGAGCGTGCCGCACACGCAATCGGCGCCGCTGTAGATGTCCACGCGGAGCTCGTCGCCTTCGACCTCGACGCCGAAGATCAGCAGGTTCTGGATGACGTCTATCTCGTTGCCATCGCTCACGCCCCCTCGTTCGGCACCGCGGCCGGGCAGATGAGTGCGCACCGCTGGAATGGCCCAGCCGGGTGATGCCGGCATGGCCCTATCGGGTGACGCGCCGGTTCGTGCGACCGGGAGGATGTGGGGGGAGCAGATGGAATGCCAGCGAGCCGGCCAGCCACTCCTGGTAGCGCGCCACCGACCAGCCCCGCTCCCCCACCAGCCTGGTGAACAGCTCCGGGGACATGAGCGCCCACACGAGGTCCGAGGCGGTGGCGGCGTCCAGCCCCGGCACCAACCCGCCCTTCTTCTGAAGCGACTTGACGAACGCGCGCGCCGCGGCCAGGCGCTCCTCCTCGCTGGTGGCCCACAGGTCGCGCACGCCGGGATCGCCGTCGGCCGCGCCCCGCATGGCTGCATGCACGGCCGCGAACCGGCCATTGACGGCGGCCACGTTGCGAGCGTGGAGGCGCACGGCCCGGGCCGGATCGGCCTCCTCGAACACCTCACGGAATTCGGGACGCTGGGCCAGCGATACGGGCTCGTCGTCCCCCGCCAGGGCCAGATCCCTGACCTCCTTCAGCAGGGTGCGCTTGTTGCCCACAGAGGCGAACACCGTGGGGCGGGACACGCCCGCCCGCTCGGCGATCTGGTCGATGGTGGTGGCCCCGAACCCCTGGCTCACGAACAGCTCGTGGGCGGCAGCCAGTACGGTCCGGCGCGTGACCCGGGCCGCTTCCTCCCGCCGGGGCGACACGTACGAGCGCCTCTCGGTCTGCTCCATGCGTGGCACTTTACCGGTCGGCTATTCGTTAGCACACCAGTTAATTCATTATCCGAGGCGACAAGTCGACGTACGCAACGCCTGACGGGGTTCCGTGTGAAGGAGCTCGCGAACAGCGTACGTTGCTGCACACAAGACGATGGCGCTCGGCGTCGGGTCAGCCGCCCGCCGCGTCCTCGTGCGAAGGGCCGCCGGCCGGTCCACCCCAGACGTGGCCGGCGCACCGCGCCCTGGTCTCGTTCGTCAGTCCTTCGTCGCCACCTGGTTGGGGGTGACGTTGGCCTTGGGCTCGTAGGCGGCGACGGCCACATCCCGGGCGTCGCCGCCGAGGTTCTCCCGCAGCGAGGCGCGGCAGGTGTCGCACGGCCCCCAGAAGCGAGCCGTGGCCGGCTGGGCGCAGCGGGGGCAGGTGAACTCGAGCGGCTCGGCCGCGTCGGTGGGCGTCATGGCGGGGTGGCTCAGACCTTCTTCTTGGCCGGACCGATGCTCTTGGACGGAACCTTGGTGCCACCAGCCGAGGCGGCCGGCTTCTTGCCGTTGTTGCGGATGCCGAAGTCGGCGGCCAGGCGTCGACCGACCTCGGTCGCCTTGCGCCCGAGCGAGTTGGCCGTGTCCTCCATGTGCAGCTGCAGCAGGCTGCGCAGGTTCTCGACCGCCACCGAGAGGGAGGCCACCCGCTGGGTGAGCATCTCCGACTCGCGGTGCACGATGTCCGCCAGGCGGCCGCCGTCGTCGGCGGGGGCCGATGCGGCTGCGGCCACGGCGGCCAGTTCGGCAGTGACCTGCTGCAGGGCCTGGTCCAGCCGGTCGATCTCGCTGCGCACCGCGGCCCTGCTCTCCAGGAGCAGCTCGGCCACCTGGCTGGAGACCGCGCCGTTGCGCTCGGCCACGTCGGACAGGCGGCGCAGGGCGTCGTGCACCCCGCTGACGTCGCCCTGCTGGCCTTCGACCACAGTGGTGAGCCGGCGCAACACCGTGTCGAGATCGGTCTGGTGGGACTGGAGGAGTCCGGCCAGGGCACCCAGCAGCTCCTGCCGCTCGGTGTCGGTGCCACCCGACTCGTGCACCGCCTGGCGCAACTGCTGCACGGCCGCGGCGAGAGCGTCCTCCCGGCGGGCCATCTCGGCGGCCAGGTCCTCGATGCGGGCGATGTGGGCGGTCTGGCTGCCGGCCAGCTGTTGGGTGTGGGTGGCCACCTGGTCGGTGGTCTGGACCAGCTGGTCGGTGGTCTGGACGACGTGCTGGGTGTTGGTGGCGACCTGTTCGAGGTTGTGGACCACCTGCTCCGTGCTCTGGGCCACGAGCTGGGTGTGGGCGGCCAATTGCTCGGCGTAGCCGGCGTACGCGGTCTGGGCTGCGGCCAGCTCCTCGGTGCGGGCCACGTGGGCCGACGCCAGGGCCAACAACTCGGCCATGCGCTCCTGGACGTGGTCCTGGGCGGCGCCGGTCTCGACCTGATCCTTCAGGTCCGTGACCTCGCGGGTGAGGGTGCGGACCAGCTCGACCACCGCCTCCGTGCGGGCCTCGAAGCGCTCGGCCAAGCCGGCAGCCACCATGGCCATGGCCGGGCCGGGGCCGGGCTGGGCCACGAGGGAGGCGACCTGCTCCTCCATGCGTCCGAGGGCGTCGTGCAGCTGGGCGGCCGGGTGGTCGGTGGAGGACAGCACCTCTTCCATGCGGGCCAGCCGGTCCTGCAGCTCGGACGGCACCTCGACGGTGACGGGCGCCGGCTCGGGAAAGACGACCGGTTCGGGCTCGGGCCGTTCGGCTGCCGCCTGGGCCAGCGCGGTGAGGGCCTGCAGCTGCGACTCGACGCCGGACAGCAGGGCGGGCGCCTGGGCCACATGGACGGCCTGCTCGTCCATGCGGGCGACCACCGGGCCGAGGAGCGATTGGATGGCGCCGTGGAGTTCGGCCAGGCGGTCGGTGGTGAGGCGGCTGACGGTGTCGCCCAGGCCGTCCACCGACTCGCTCAGCTCGGCCAGGCGGGCCAGGGCCAGGCGGAGGGCAGCGGCCGTCTCGTCGGCGGCGCCGTCGGGCGCGGGGGTGGCGGCGGCGACCGCGGCCGTCACCTCGGCGACGGCCGCTTCCACGGACGCGTGCACGGCGCCCAGGCGATCGCCCACCTCGCCCTTGAGCCCAGCGACCTCGGCCTGGAGGGCGACCAGGCCCTCGCGCACTGCGTCGTCGGGCTTGGCCGGCTGGGCCACGAGTTCCTGGAGCACGGCGACCCGCTCGTGCAGGGAGGTGAGGGCAACGCGCACGGGGTCGTCGGGGCCGGGGGCAGCCGGGGCCTTGGCCGCGGCCTCGTCGATGGCAACGGCGATGCCAGCCAGCTGGGCGCCCAACTCGGCGCCGAGTTCCGGGCCCGTGCGGGCGACCACGGTGCCGATGGCCTCGAGCCGTTCGTTGACCGCGGCCACGGCCGCATGGAGCTCCTCGTCCACGTGGGGCGAGCGGGCCGCCAGTGCCTCGATGCCCGCGACCGCCGCCCCGGCGGTGACGCCGACGGCCTCGACCCGCTCGAACAAGCCGGCCAGCACGGCCAGGGCCTGGTGGACCTGCTCGTCGACTGCGGGCGGGCGCGAGGCCAACTCCTGCACGGCGGCGCGCAGCTCCTCGTCGACTGCAGGTGGGCGCGAGGCCAACTCCTGCACGGCGGCGCGCAGCTCCTCGTCCACCGCGGGCGGGCGCGAGGCCAACTCCTGCACCGCGGCGCGCAGCTCCTCGTCCACCACGGGCGGGCGCGAGGCGAGGTCCTGCACGGCGGCGCGCAACGGTTCGTCGACGGGCACGGGCCGGGAGGCCAGCTCCTGCACCGCGACCCGCAGGTCTTCGTCCACGAACGGCGGCCGGGACGCCAGGTCGCGTACGACGGCCCGCAACTCCTCGTCCACGAACGGCGGGCGAGCAGCCGTCTCGTGGATGACGCCGGCGACGGCCTCCAACCGCTCGGACAGCCCGGCGAGGGACTGCCCGGCCAGCGCCCCGACGGCGTCGACCCGGCCGGCCAGCACGGCCACCGACTGCCGCACCTGCTCGTCGGGCTGCGGGGGCCGGACGGAGGCCTCGTGCACGGCCGCGGCCACGTCATCCAGGCGGGCCAGCATCTGGCCCAGCGCCGTCTCCACCGCCGCCGACGCGGCGCGGCTCTCCCGCACCTGCTGCTCCATGGCGGTGATGCGGGCATCGAGCCCGCCCAGCACCTCGGACAGCGTGCCCATCATCCCGTGCAGCAAGGCAGTGGTCGCCGGCGCCACCTGGACATACGGTGCATCTGCCGCATCGTCGATGACACGGATGCCCGTGGGCGCTGAATAGTCATCCGGCACGGTGGATCTCCCTCCGAATCGCCCCCAATCTTCGGTCATGGGCCGGGCGGAGACGCGGACCCCCAATCGTTCACTTTCCTGCTCCGGGAGCCGAAACTTACGAAGGTGACTGATGTGGCGATGCTTGCAGGGGTTCCGACCCAGGTAGTGGCTCCTGGCGAGCGCGTCGCCACGCCGGTGGACGGCGACACCCTGGCCGAGCTGACCCACCGCAACGGCGCCGTCACCCGCCTCGACCGGGCCACCGAGGTCGTGGTGCACGAGCCCACCGACGAGGACGGCCGCCTCCGCGTCGTGGTCGCACTCGGGCCGGGCCGCACCTGGCACCACACCGGTCCCTTCGACGATCCCGCTCTCTACGAGGCCCGCACGCCGTCGGGCACGGTGACGGCCCGGGGTGCGGTGTTCGTTGTGACCTGCGGCACCGACGGGTCATCCCACGTTCGGGTCGTCCGGGGGACGGCCGTCGTGCGCGGCGCTCTGTCCGGAAGCGTGGTGGTGCTCGACGGGCAAGCGGTCGACATCGCCGCGATCGGCATGCTGGGCGTTGTCCGCCCCGAGCCCGTGACCGGCGAGCTGGCGGAGTGGATCCAGCTCAACGCTCTCATCGAGAGCGGTGAGGCCGCCGCCGATGCCGACCCTGCTCCCATCGACACCAGCGGCGCCGGCGCCGCCCCGCCCCGGCCGCTCCCCCGCTGGGTGGTCCGAGCCGCGGGCATCGGCGTGGCACTGGCCTTCGTCGCCCTCCTCGCCATCACGTTCCTGGCCGCTCGCAACAGCGATCACACGGCGGCCAAGACTGCGCTGCCGGCGCCGGCACCCTCGACCACGACCCTGGCCCCGCCCGCCCCCGCCGCCCCGCCAACGACGACCATGGCCCCGCCAACGACGACCCTGGCCACGGCCACCACCCTGGCCCCGCCCACCGCAACGGCCACGGGGACGGCGTGCACCCAGAAGGGGGGCACGATCACCTACTCGGGGACGCTGGTCAACACCGGCGGGCGCACGTCCGGGTTCGTGGTGACCGCCAGGTTCACCACCGGCAAGGGAGAGCGGTTCGCCACCGGATCGGCCACCGTGGCGCCGGTCGCCCCCGGCAGGTCGGCCTCGTGGTCGGTGGCCGTGGCGTCCAGCACCGACCTCCGAGGGTCGGGGGCGAGCTGCGACGTGGCCGGCGTCCGCCCGGCCTGAGCCGGCACGGGCCCGGCGAGCTAGCTGGCGATGAGGTGCTCGGCCGTGAGCGCCAACTCGCGCTGCAGCTCGTCGATCTCAGCCTGGAAGCGACGGGCTTCGGCGGCGTCCCCCTGCACCGAAGCCCGCTCCCGCCGTTCGACCAGATCGATGATCTGCAGCTCGATGCCAACCATGTGGTCCGCCATCCGTGGGTCGGTCATACACCGTGCTGTACCCACTCACTCCGCGTGAGAATCGACCGGCCCGAGCCCAGTGGCCTCCAGGTCGGCCGTGATCTTCTCCGCC
Source organism: Acidimicrobiales bacterium (assembly GCA_035651095.1). Lineage (GTDB taxonomy): Bacteria > Actinomycetota > Acidimicrobiia > Acidimicrobiales > JAUTXP01 > DASRGI01. Next base: position 35,172 of record DASRGI010000203.1, read on the forward strand.
TCCCCCACCACCACCATGGCCAGCCGCTTCGGGCGGAGGTGGGCGGCCGCCGCCTTGGTCACCACGTCGGCGGTGACGTTGGCCATGTCCTCCCGGACGGCGTCGAAGTAGCCATCGGGTAGGTCGTGGACCACCAGATCGGCCAGCCCGGCGGCCACCGCGGCCGGCGTCTCGTAGGCGATGGGGAAGATGCCGACCCGGTACTCGCGCACGGGCGCCAGCTCGGCCTCGTCGATGCCGGCGTCGTGGGTGTGGGTGATCTCCTCCACGGCGTCGGCCAGGGCCGGGGCGGTGACCTCCGTGTGCACGGCGCTGCGAGCCGAGAACGTGCCGCCGTGGCGCCGGAAGTCGAACCCGGCGAAGGCGCCGTACGTGTAGCCCCGCTCCTCCCGCAGCTTCATGTTGAGGCGTGACCCGAAGACGCCGCCCAGGCAGGTCGACATCATGCCCACGGCCACGTAGTCGGGCGTGTTGCGGGCCGGGCCCGTGTGGCCGAGGTGGAGGACGGACTGCACCGAGCCGGGCCGGTCGACGACGATGATGTGGCCGGGCTCGTCGACCTCGTGGACGTCGGCCGGGGTGGGCTCGAAGGGCCCGCTGTTCCACGCGCCGAAGGCCCGTTCGGCCAGGGCGGGCACGTCGAGGCCGGCCAGGTCGCCGGCGACGACCAGGGTGGCCGGCCCCGCTTCCAGCCGGGCTCGGTAGAAGTCGGCCACCGTGCCCGCGTCGAGGTCGCCGACCGTGCCCTCGTCGCCCTGGAGGGGCCGGGCGTAGGTGGAGCCCGGGACGAACACGCTTCGCTCGAAGGCCCGCAGGGCCAAGACGTTGGGGTCGACCTTCTCGTTCGAGATCTGGTCGAGCCGCTCCTGGCGGAGGCGGTCGACCTCGGTCGCCCGCAGGCCGGGCCGGCGCACGATCTCGGCCAGCAGCTCGAGGGCAGGGCCCAGCCGGGACGCGGGCACGTCGAGGCGCACCTGCATGGAGTCCCAGTTGAGCTCGCCCCGGACCTCGGCGCCGAGTGCTTCCAGGGCGACGGCCAGAGCCGGCCCGTCGAGGTCCTCGGTGCCCTCGGGCAGGGCCCGGGCCGCGAGGGTGGCCACTCCCGCGCGCCCGGGGGGCTCGGCCGTCCCCCCCGCGTCGAGCACCAGGCGGGCGGCGGCCAGGGGGCGCCCGGGGACGTCGGCGAGGAGGACGTGGAGGCCGCTATCGAGGCGGCGGCGTTCGAAGGTGGGGAAACGCCAGGGTCGGGGCGCCGCGCTCCCCGGCCGTTCCGACACCAGCGCCATCAGCTACTCCCCTCCGCCTCGGGAACGTACGTGAGCACCACCCGGTTGTCGGGCACGAAGACATCGGCCGCCACCCGGGCGATCTCGTCGGGCGTGACCGACAGCCAGCCTTCCAGGCGGCGGTTGACCACGCCGGGGTCGTCGAAGAGGGTGGCGGCCTCGGAGAAGTTGTCGGCCCGGCCGCCCACGCCCTGCAGCTCGCTCAGCTCGTGGCGCTCGACCAGGCCTCGGGCTCGGGCCAGCTCCTCGTCGGTGACGCCGGTGGTCAGGCTCTCCACGACCTCGTGGAACACGGCCTCGGCCTCGGCTGCGGGCACGCCCGAGCGGGCGGTGGTCGCGCCGAGAGTCATCGACGCCCCGCCCACGAAGGGCCACGGCCCCAGGCTCACGTCCATGGCCAACTGCCGGTTGAGGACCAGCTCCTGGTGCAGCCGGCTGCCCCGGCCCATGCCCGCCACCGCCGTGGCCATGTACAGGGCGTCGAACTCCCGGGTGCCGTAGGGGGGCGACCGCCAGCCCATGAAGACCCGCTCCAACTGCACCCGGTCGGGCACGACCTCGCGGATCTCCCGGCCGATGTGGGCCGCGACCGTGCCGTCGGGCGCGGCCAGCACGTCGTCGTTGCGGTCGATGCCGCCGAAGTACCGCTCGACCCAGCGGCGGGCCTCGTCGGTCTCGAAGTCCCCCACCACGCTCAGCACCGCGTTGTTGGGTGCGTAGTAGCGCTGGAAGAAGTTCTGCACGTCCTCCAGGGAGGCGGCGTTGAGATCCTGCATCGACCCGATGGTGGAGTGGTGGTACGGGTGGCCGTCGGGGAAGACGGCCTCGTGCAGCTTCTCCACGTACGAGCCGTAGGGCGCGTTGTCGAAGCTCTGGCGCTTCTCGTTCTTCACGACCTCGCGCTGGTTGTCGAGCGTCTCCTGCGACAGGGCGTCGAGCAGGCCGCCCATGCGGTCGGCCTCCAGCCAGAGCATGAGCTCCAGGTGGTTGCTGGGCACGACCTCGTAATAGTTGGTGCGGTCGCACCACGTGCTGCCGTTCAGCGTGCCGCCGGCCGCGTTGACGAGGGCGAAGTGCTCACCCCGCTGGACGTTACGGCTTCCCTCGAACATGAGGTGCTCGAACAGGTGGGCGAAGCCGGTGAGGCCCCGGGTCTCGTGCCGGGACCCGACGTTGTACCAGAGGTTGACGGCCACCACCGGCGCGGCGTGGTCCTCCGAGAGGACCACGCGCAAGCCGTTGTCCAGCCGCTCGTCGGTGAACGGGAAGGCGGGCATGGGCGCGCATCGTACGACATCACCCCAGGTGGCCCGGCCTGCCCCCGCCCCGAGCGGGTCAGGCGATGATGACGTTGTGCACCGGCTGGAGGGGCGGCGGCTCGAAGTCGCCGATCCCCACGCTCTCCAGCACTGGGCCCATGTTCATCATGAAGGCGCCGAAGGCCTCAGGCGACTCCCACACGTCGACAATCAGGAACTCGTTGGCACCCTTGGCCGCACAGACGTGGACCACGTTCCCGGGCGGCCGCGCCATCTCCCCGGCCGAGTCCAGCAGGCCACCCTTCTCCACGGCCTCGTCGTACTGGTCGATGGTGCCCGGGATGGTGGCCACGAAGGCCACTGCGTGGGACGTATCGCCCTGTCCGATCGCCACGCGATGGGTGGGCAGGAACTGCGGCGGGGCACCCTCGGGGACCTGGGCCTGGGCCAGCGCCGCGCCCAGCTTGGCCTCGAAGAAGCGGCCGAAGGCCTCCTGCGACTCCCACACGTCCACCACCCGCCACCCGTTCTCGCTCGGCGAGGCCACGTGGAAGATGCCTCCGTCGGCCGGGACCTCACCGATGAGCTCCATCACCTTGTCGTAGTGGGCCGAGGTACCCCCCGGGATGTCCATCACCATCACAATCGGCACTGGCGTGCCCCCCTTTCCCCGCCGTCTGGGTGTCGAGGGTACGGACGGGGAGCGCGCGACACCATGGCCCGATCGGGCTAGCTGGCGCTTTCATCTCGGCCCAATTCGTTCTGTGGCAACGCAGTTTCGGGGGCCGAAACTGAGTTGCACGAGAACGGCGTGGGGCGGCGAGGGGCAGGGCGGCGTCGGGCGGGGCGGCTCAGCTGGCGAGGGTGGCCTGCAGGGTGATCTCGGCGCCGGCCAGGGCCCGCGACACCGGGCAGTTGGCCTTGGCGTCGGCGGCGATGGCCTGGAACTGCTCGTCGTCGATGCCGGGCACGGTCACCTCGGTCACCAGGTCGATGCGGGAGATGCTGAACCCGGCATCGCCCTTCTCCAGATGGACGTTGGCGGTGGTCGACACCCGGTCGGGGTCGTGCCCGGCCTTGCCCAGGGCTGAGGACAGGGCCATGGAGAAGCATCCGGCGTGGGCGGCGGCGATGAGCTCCTCCGGGTTGGTACCCGAGCCGTCCTCGAAGCGGGACGAGAACGAGTACGGCCCCTCCCACGCACCACCTCCGAGGCGCATGGTGCCCTTCCCATCCTTGAGCGAACCTTCCCAACGAGCGTCAGCGGAGCGAGTCGGCATGGACCTCACCCTAGGCTCGCGGCCATGGGCATGCGCACCAGCGAGCGGGCGGCCGGCTTCACCGAGTCGGTGATCAGGGAGATGACGCGGCTGGCTTTGCAGCACGGCGCCGTGAACCTGGCCCAGGGATTCCCCGACTTCCCCTGCCCGCACGAGCTGAAGGACGCGGCCAAGGCGGCCATCGACGCCGACGTGAACCAGTACGCCATCACCTGGGGGGCCAAGGACTTCCGCGACGCCATCGCCGCCAAGGTGGCCGCCACCTACCCGGGCTGGACGGTCGACCCCGAGGCGGAGCTGTGCGTCACCTGCGGGTCGACCGAAGCGATGATGGCGGCCTGCCTGGGCTTGCTGAACCCGGGCGACGAGGTCGTGATCTTCGAGCCCTGGTACGAGAACTACGGCCCCGACACCATCCTCTCCGGCGCCGTCCCCCGCCTGGTCACCCTGCACCAGCCGGACTGGACCATCGACGAGGCCGAGCTGCGGGCCGCCTTCGGCCCCCGCACCCGCGCCATCGTGGTGAACACCCCCCACAACCCCACGGGCAAGGTCTTCAGCCGCGAGGAGCTGGCCCTCGTCGCCGAGCTGTGCCAGGAGTGGGACGCCTACGTCTTCACCGACGAGATCTACGAGCACATCCACTACCTCGGGCCCGGCGGCCACGTGCCCCCCGCCACCGTGCCCGGCCTCGAGGACCGCACCGTCACCATCAACGCCCTGTCCAAGACCTACGCGGTCACGGGCTGGCGGGTGGGCTGGGCCATTGCCCCCGCCGAGTTGATCGACCCCATCCGCAAGGTCCACGACTTCCTCACCGTGGGCGCGGCCGCCCCCATGCAGGCGGGGGGCGTGGCCGCCATGCACCTGCCGCCGTCGTACTACGAGGGCGTGGCCGCCGCCTACCGGGAGCGGCGAGACACCCTGTGCCCGGCGCTGGAGGCGGCCGGGTTCCGGTTCCGGGTGCCCGACGGCGCCTACTACGTCATGTGCGACACCTCGGCCGTCGATCCCGACCGGGACGACGTGGCCCTCAGCCGGCGGCTGGTGACCGAAGTGGGCGTGGCTGCCGTCCCTGGGTCCAGTTTCTACGCCGACCCGGACAAGGGCAGGGGCAAGATCCGCTTCGCCTTCCCCAAGAAGCTGGACACCCTGCGGGCCGCGGGCGAGCGCCTGGCCGCCCTCAGCGTGCGTAGCTGAGCACGCCCGTGAACTCGTAGCTCCCGGGCGCGGGGAGGGGCATGGTGCCCCGGAGGGTGAGGTCCCGGCCCGCGGCCAGCAACCGGGTCCCGGCCGACCGCAGCACCGCCCCCCGCCAGGGCGCGCCGTTCCTCGTCACCACGAACCGCACGGTGGCGCCGTTGGGGAAGCGGATGCGGCCGGTGCCGCCGTTGTGGACGGTGGCCACCAGGTCGGCGACCTTGCCCGACGGCGTGGCCTCGACCGACACCGTGACCGGCGGGCTGTTGGGGCCCCGGGTCAGGACCCGGGACGACTCGATGATCGTGTCCTCCGGGTGCCAGCGGTCGTACACGAACGAGGCTGCGTTGGCCGACGTGACCGTGGTGGTGCGCGCCGGCGCCGCCCCGGCGAGCAGCCCAGCCGCCAGGACCAGGGCCAGGGCGCGCACGGTGACCACGTCACCAGGGTACGGGACGGGCTTTCGGAAACCTTTGACCGTCGACAGCACCGGCCCGACGGACCGGACCGGGCGTGTGCTTTGTCCCGGTTCTTCCGAGTGAAATCACGCACAGCGGTAAAGGCACCGCTCCCAGGCGCCGAAACTTCTACCAAGCAACACACCCACGACAAAGGCAACCCCTGGGAAATCAGGGAGACGCAAAGCCACGGGCCTAACGGGGATTTCCCCTATGGCCGCCGGGCTGCCGAATGGGGCCATCGAGCCTCCGTGGGCCTGGAAGGGACAACGGAGGGAAGACGATGGTGCGAAGAATCGCTCGCCTCGCGATGGCATTGGGTGTGCTGGGATCGAGCCTGCTGCTGTTGCCGGGCTTCAGCGCTGCTGCCCACGCCGACGCCTCGACCGACGCGGAGACCGCGTTCGTCAACGACCTGAACGCCCTGCGGGCGTCCAAGGGCCTGCGCCCGCTTGCCGTCGACCCCCGGCTGGTGACGGTGGCCCGCAACTGGTCACAGCGCATGGCCAGCGCCAACAACCTGTCCCACAACCCCAACCTGGCCAACCAGGCGCCGTCGGACTGGGTCAAGCTCGGCGAGAACGTGGGCGTCGGCGGCAACGAGTCGAGCATCCACCAGGCGTTCGTCAACAGCCCCCACCACTACGAGAACCTGGTCGACCCGGCATTCAACGCCGTGGGCGTGGGCGTGGTCGTGGCGGGCAACACCATGTGGGTCACCCAAGACTTCGAGCAGTCGGCGTCGGCACCCGCGGCCCCCAGCACGGCCCAGAGCGTGCCCGGCAACCCCACCCAGGGCTACTGGCTGGTGGCACGGGACGGCGGGATCTTCTCCTTCGGCACCGTGGGCTTCCACGGCTCGACCGGCAGCAGCCGGCTGAACCAGCCCATCGTGGGCATGGCCGCCCACCGGGGTGGCGGCTACTGGTTCGTGGCCGCTGACGGAGGGATCTTCGCCTTCGACGCACCGTTCTTCGGTTCGATGGGCGGCTCGCCCCTGAACCAGCCCATCGTGGGCATGGCAGCCACGCCCTCCGGCAACGGGTACTGGCTGGTGGCCCGGGACGGCGGCATCTTCTCCTACGGCGACGCCGCCTTCTACGGCTCGACCGGCGGCACCCGGCTGAACCAGCCCATCGTGGGCATGGCCTCGACCCCGTCGGGCAATGGCTACTGGCTCGTCGCTCGGGACGGCGGGATCTTCGCCTACGGCGACGCCGGGTTCTACGGCTCCACCGGCAGCATCCGCCTGAACCAGCCCATCGTCTCCATGGCCGCCACCAAGACAGGCCGGGGCTACTGGTTCGTGGCCGCCGACGGCGGGGTGTTCAACTACGGCGACGCCGGCTTCTTCGGCTCCGCCGGTGGCCAGCACCTGGGCTCGCCGGTTGTCGGCATGACCGCCGCTCCCAACGGTGGCGGGTACCGGGTGACCACGGCCAACGGCGTGGTGCTCACCTTCGGGGCGGCCGAGTTCGACGGCGCCCTGAACGGTGCCGCCCTGAACCAGCCCGTCGTGGGGATGGCCTCGCTCTAGCCCTCTCGCCCCCGCCCCGCATCCGCCTGGCCCTTTTGGCCGCGCTCCGTCCGGTATTTCGGACAGAGCGCGGCCAAAGCGCTTTCTGCGGGCATTGTCGGGCGTTCCTTACTCTCTGGTAACTTCCGGCGTTCCATGACTGACACGTCAGCGAGCTTGCGCATCGCCTTCCTCACCTACCGGGGCAACCCCTACTCAGGGGGGCAGGGCGTGTACACGGCCGAGCTCACCCGCCAGCTGGCGGCCCTGGGCCACCGGGTCACCGTCTTCTCGGGCCCGCCCTACCCGCACGTCGACCCGTCTGTCGAGCTGGTCGAGGTGCCGAGCTTGGACCTGTACCGCCAGCCCGACCCCTTCCGGGTGCCCAAGCTGGGCGAGTTCCGGTCGTGGATCGACGCCCTGGAGTTCGGGATCATGTGCACGGCCGGCTTCCCCGAACCGCTGACCTTCAGCCTCCGGGTCGCCGGCCTGCTGCGGGCCCGGCGCCACGAGTTCGACGTCATCCACGACAACCAGTGCCTGGGCCGGGGCGTGGGGCAGCTCGTGGACAAGGGCTGGCCCGTGCTGGAGTCGGTCCACCACCCCATCACCGTCGACCGCCGCCTGGACCTGGCCCACGCCACCACGTTCCGCCGGCGCCTCACCCTGCGCCGCTGGTACGGCTTCATCGGCATGCAGTTGCGGGTGCTGGCCCGCATCCCCCGGGTCATCACCGTCTCCGAGTCCTCCCGGCGGGACCTGGCCCGCGATCTCGCCCTCGACGACAGCCGGGTGGCGGTGGTGCCCGTGGGCGTCGACCCCACCCGGTTCGTTCCCCGCCCCGAGATCGCCCGGGTGCCCGGCCGCCTCATGACGACGGCCAGCGCCGACGCCCCCCTCAAGGGCCTCGTCCCCCTCCTCGAAGCCCTGGCCAAGGTCCGCACCGAGCGGGAGGACGCCCACCTGGTGGTCGTGGGCCGCCTGCGGGAGGGCAGCGACATCCCCCGCACCCTCGACCGCCTGGGCCTCACCGACGCCGTGCGCTTCGAGGGCGGCATCAGCCACGACCGCCTCGTGGAGCTGTACGCCGAGGCCGAAGTGGCGGTGGTGCCGTCGCTCTACGAGGGCTTCTCCCTCCCGGCCATCGAGGCCATGGCGTGCGGCGTGCCCCTGCTGGCCACCACCGGCGGTGCCCTCCCCGAGGTGGTGGGCACCGACGGCGACACCGGCCGCCTGGTCCCGCCCGGTGATCCCGGCGCCCTGGCCATCGCCCTCATCGACCTGCTCGACGACCCCGCCCAGCGAGCCAGCCTGTCCGCCGCCGGACGGCGCCGGGTGCTCGAGCGCTTCACCTGGCGGGCGGCGGCCGAGCAGACGGTCGAGCAGTACCGGATCCTCCTCGGGCTGGACGACGCCGGCTGATGTTGACGGTCGACTGCCGGCGGCTGGGGCTGCGGCCCGGCGACCGGGTGCTCGACGTGGGCGCCGGTGCCGGCCGGCACGCCTTCGAGGCCCTGCGCCTGGGGGCCGATGTGGTGGCGGCCGACATGGACGGTGCCGCGCTCAAGGAGGTGGCGGTCATGTTCGAGGCGCTCGAGCTCGACGGCGCTTCGCTCGCCACCGCCTCGCTCGCCACCGAGGCCGACGCCCTCCACCTCCCCTTCCCCGACGGCGCCTTCGACCGCGTCATCGCCGCCGAGATCCTCGAGCACGTGCCCGACGACCGGGCGGCCATGGCCGAGCTGGCCCGGGTGCTGCGGCCGGGCGGCGTGCTGGCCGTCACCGTGCCCCGGTGGTTCCCGGAGCTGGTGAACTGGATCCTGTCCGACGAGTACCACCTGGTGCCCGGCGGCCACGTGCGCATCTACCGCGAGGGCGTGCTGCGGGAGCGGCTGGCCGGGGCCGGGCTCGCCGTGGTCGACCGCCACCATGCCCACGGACTGCACTCGCCCTACTGGTGGCTCAAGTGCGCGGTGGGCGTGGGCGACGACGAGCACCGGCTGGTCCAGGCCTACCACCGCCTCTTGGTGCGGGAGATGGTCGAACGGCCGCTGTCGCTGCGCCTGGCCGAGCGGGCCCTGCAGCCGGTGATCGGCAAGAGCCTGGTGTTGTACGCCATGAAGGCGGGCAGGGCGGTCCGGTGACCCGGCTGCCCGACCTCCCCGGCGTCCTGTCGGCCGCCCAGATGGCGGCCACGGCGGGTGCCATCGCCGATATCCAGCTGCGCTCGGGCCAGATCCCCTGGCACGCCGGGGGCCACGCCGACCCGTGGAACCACACCGAGGCGGCCATGGCTCTGCTCGTGGGCGGGCGCCGGGCCGACGCCGAGCGGGCCTTCGACTGGCTCCAGCGGGTGCAAGCGTCGGACGGTTCGTGGGCCAACTACTACGTGGGCCAGGCCGTGGAGGATCCCCGACGGGACACCAACGTGATCGCCTACGTCGCCACCGGCGTGTGGCACCACTGGCTGGTCACCGGCGACCGGGCCTTCGCCGAGGCGCTGTGGCCCACCGTGGCGCGGGCCGTCG
>DASRGI010000204.1:0-5337 GCA_035651095.1 Acidimicrobiales bacterium
ACGCACCGGGCCAACGTCCTCGGCGACTACCAGCTGGTGGGCACGGCCACCGTCACCGGGCCCGACGGCCGGGTGTGGGTGACCGAGACCTTCGCCAAGTTGGCCGGCGCAACCGGCAAGGCCGGACCTTCGTCACCCGCGGCGACGACCCGGGAGCCCGCAACTCGGGTCGTCGCCGCCTCCCCCACTCCGAACGGCCGCGGCTACTGGCTCACGGCGTCGGACGGGGGCGTGTTCTCCTTCGGCAACGCGCCGTTCCTGGGCAGCGTGGGCGGGCAGCGCCTGGCGGCCCCCATCACCGGCGCCACGGCGACACCCGACGGCGGCGGCTACTGGCTGGTGGCGTCCGACGGAGGTGTGTTCTCGTTCGGGAACGCGCCCTTCCGCGGCAGCCTCGGCGGCCAGCCACTCGCCGCGCCCATCACCACCGTCGTCACCACGCCGGACGGCCAGGGCTACTGGATGGCCGCCCGCGACGGCGGCGTGTTCACGTTCGGCTCTGCGCCCTTCCTGGGCAGCCTCGGCGGCCAGCGACTGGCGGCGCCGATCACCGCGGCCATGGCCACGCCCGACGGGGGCGGGTACTGGCTGGTGGCGAGCGACGGCGGGGTCTTCTCCTTCGGTGACGCGCCCTTCGCCGGGAGCCTCGGCGGCCAGCGACTGGCGGCCCCGGTGACCAGCGGGGCAGCCGATCCCGACGGCCAGGGCTACTGGCTCGCAGCCGCCGACGGCGGGGTCTTCTCCTTCGGCGGTGCTGCGTATGCGGGCGGCAAGGCCGGGTCCTGAGCCGCCCAAAACAGCACCGAGCGTGACGATCCTCTCACATTGTGTGATAATCAGGCACCTGGACGAAACGTGCCTAAAGGTCATCAAGTGGGACAGTCGATACGGGAATCGATGGCGCATGACAGCCGCAGGGCCGTGTCCACGCTGCCTGGTTCGGACCATGTGGGAGCCTCCGGCGCCCCCGGTGACGACGACGCCGTCGCCGCGGTCCTGGCCGCCGCCGTGTCGCTGTGCGGCACCGGCGATTGGGAGACGGCCGTGGCGGCCGTGGCCGAACTGCTGGACCGGGGCGTCGACGCCACCCACGTCCTGCACAACGTCGTGACCCCGCTCCAGACCGAGGCGGGCCGGCGCTGGGCTGACAACGAATGGGGCGTGGCCGAGGTGCGCGTGGCCACGTCGGTCAGCGGGACCGTGGTGACCCTGCTCGACTGCGCGGAGGCGGGACGGGAGCGGCACGGGCAGCTGCTCGTGGCCTGTGCCGAGGGCGAGCACCACGACCTGCCCGCCGCCATCGTGGCCGCCGACCTGCGCCGGGCCGGGTGGGGCGTCACCCTCCTGGGCGCGTCGGTGCCCGCCAGCGACCTGCGCCGCTTCGTGGTCGGCACCGGGCCCGACGCCGTGCTCCTCTCGTGCTCCACGCCGTGGTCGCTGCCCGGCCTGGCCCGATCGGTGGCCGCTGTGCGGGACACGGGCACGCGTGTGATCGTGGGCGGCAGCGCCCTGGGCCGGAACCCGGTGCGGGCCCGGCGCCTGGGCGCCGACGGCTGGGCCACCTCGGCCCGAGCCGCCACCCACCTCCTGCAGGAGCTGCCCAAGAGTCCGTCGCCCCGGCGGCTGCGGGCCGGCACCGGCCCCGCGCTCGACGAGGGTGGCTGGCTCGACCGCCACCAGGACCACGTGGTGCAACTGGCCACCGGAGCCGTGCACTTCGCCACCGGTTCGTCGGTCGACGCTCCGCCTGCGGGCCTGGCCGAGCTGGTGGGCTCCCTGGCCGGTGCCCTGGTGGTCACCGACGAACCCGTGCTCGACGAGTTCGTCGACTGGCTCGTCGCCTTCCTGGCCCGCCGGGGCCACTCGGTGAACGCCGTCTACAGCCTGCTCGACGCCGTGCGATCCGTGCTGCCGCCCGACCTCCAGCACACGGGTGCGCTCCTCGGTCGCACCATCGACCGCCTGGCCGCCGACCACCCCGGCGTCGCCGCCGCCCTCGACGCCACCACCACCATCAAGACGGCCGTCCACACCAACGCCGCCACTGCCCTTCCGGTGCCGGCCAACGAGGCCGCCCGGGTCAGCGCCGTGGCCGCCTACGACCTCGATGGCGGCGCCCTCAAGACCCGGTTCGACGACCTGGTGTCCATGGCCGCCGCCGTGTGCGACGCGCCCATGGCCTTCCTCAGCATCGTGGACGGCGAGCGCCAGTGGTTCCCGGCGACGCACGGCGCCAGCTTCCCCGCCCTGGACCGGACCTCGTCGCTGTGCGCCTTCACCATCGCCCGCCGCGAGGTGGTGGTCATCCCCGACCTGTCCTTCCACCCCTCCTTCGAACAGCATGCGCTCGTGGCTGACGGGCCCCGCCTGCGGGGCTACGCCGCCGCTCCCCTCCTGGCCGCCAGCGGCCACGCCATCGGCACCCTTGGTGTCGTCGACTACGTGGCCCGCCTGCTGCGAGACGACCAGCGCCGGTACCTGGAGACCCTGGCCAACAACGTCATGGCCGAGCTGGAGCTCGACCGCCGGACGCGCGCCGACGCCACCCGGGCCGGCAGCGGTCCGGCCGACCGCCTGCTGGCCCGGGTGGTCGACCTGCGCCGGCCCGACGGCGAGGGCGGGGCCGAGAGCGGCCTCCTCACCACCCGCGACCTGGCCCGGCTCTTCCAGGTGTCACCCCGGACGGTGACCAACTGGGCCGCCCAGGGGCGGCTGCGGGCCGTGCAGACGGCCGGCGGTCACTACCGATTCGACCCGGATGACGTGCTGGCGTTCCTGCTGGAGTCGCCGGCCGTGGTGGACGGCGGTCAGGTGACCGGGACGATGGCCAGGAAAGCGGGGAGCTGACCGATGGTGGAGCCGAGCGGCACCAAGGCCCTGTCCGAGAGTTGCGTGCTGGTGGTCGACGACGATCCCGTGGCCCGCGCCCTGGCGGCCGTCGCCCTGGGCGACGCGGGCATCCAGGTACTCGAAGCCCCCGGCGGGATGCAGGCCCTCGACATCCTCTCGCAGGCGGAGGTGGCGCTGGTCGTTCTCGACAACCACATGCCCGGCCTCAGCGGGCTCGACGTCCTGCGGGAGCTGCGCAACCGGCCCGACCTGGCCACCCTCCCCGTCATCCTCGTCACCGCCGACGACAGCGTGGACGACCGGGTGCGGGGCCTCGGGTCCGGCGCCAGCGACTACATCACCAAGCCCTTCGAGCCCAGCGAGCTGGTGGCCCGGGTGCAGGCCCAGATGCGCTCGCGGGACGCGTGGCACGAACTGGTCGACGCCCACCGCCGCCAGCGGGCCGCCATCGCCGCCGCCCTCTCCGATCTCGACTCGGAGGCCAGCCCAGAGGATGCCGCCGCCCTGGTGTGCGCCCAGGCCCGCGCCCTCGGCCACGCCGGTGTGGCCGTGCTGGAGATCGCCGGCAACCAGGTCATCCCCATGGCCTCGGCCGGACTGGACGCCTGGCCTCTCACCGTCGGGCGCGCCCTGCCCGACGCCCTGGCCTGGTACGTGGTGGACCGGACCGAGAAGGGCGCGTGGATCGAGGTGGACGACAGCTTGGCCGTCTACCCCGGTGGTCCCATGCCGGGCGAGGTGGTACTGGCCTGCGCGCCCATGCACGGGCGGGGCGGCCTGTTCGGCCTCCTCGTGCTCCAGCTGACGCAGGGGCGCAACCGCATCGCGCCGAGCGCCCTGAACCGCTCCCTGGGCGAGGCCGTCGACTACGCCCGCATCGCCGTGGGCCTGGTGGGACCGGCGATCGAGCGCCGGCGGGCCGAGGCAAGCCACTGCGACGACCTCGTGGTCGCCCGCATCCTCGAGAACGGCGACTTCGAGAGCGTCTTCCAGCCCATCATCGACCTGACCGATGGGCACGTCGTCGGGTACGAGGCCCTCACCCGCTTCCACATCGGCGCCCCCACCGAAGGCGTGTTCGCGGCGGCCAACGCCGCCGGCGTGGGCGTGGGCATGGAGCTGGCCACCCTCGGCGCGGCCGTGTCCGCCAGCTGGTCCTTGCCCGCCGGGTTCGTCAGCTACAACGTGTCCGCCGATTTCGTCCACGCCGGCGGCGCCCTCAAGAACGTGCTGCGACGGGCCCGCCGGCCCGTCGTCCTCGAGCTCACGGAGCACGACCAGGTGGCCGACTACTCGGCCCTGCGCACCGCCCTCAGCGCCCTCAACCCGCCCGTGCACGTCTCAGTCGACGACGCCGGATCCGGGTTCGCCAGCCTGCGCCACGTGCTGGAGCTGCGACCCGCGTTCGTGAAGCTCGATCGCTCGTGGGTGGCCGGCATCGACGACGACCCCCGACGCCAGGCCCTGGTGGCGGGCATGGCCCATTTCGCCAAGACGGCCGACTCCCGGCTGATCGCCGAAGGGGTGGAGCGGCCGGAGGAGTTGGACGTCCTCCAGGGCCTCTCCGTGGACATGGGCCAGGGCTTCTTGTTGGGCATGCCCGAGCCGGCCGACCGCCAGTCCCCGCTCCGCTTCTCGTGACGCCGGCGCCGGCATAGCGCTCGCCCGCGTCACGAGAACAGCGGCTGGCCGACCTTGGGGTCGATGCCACCGGCGAAGTTGTAGCCCCGGCGGAGCAGGCGGATGCCGTTGGCCGCCTGGTTGGCCACGCGCACGTGGGCGTTGGCGGGCAGCCCGCCCAGGTCGACGGCGTCCTGCTCGTGGGCCCGGCCGAGGGGAGCGCCTGTGCCCCGGTGGCGGCCGATGGTCTGCTCCTGGTCGTCGAGGCCGGCGCGGTCCCACGTCTCGATGCGGATGCGGATCCGCCGGACCACCAGGTAGGTGCCGCCCGCCATCCACGTCGGGTCGTCCCCCGCGCCCGCCCACACGTGCTCGTCCAGGGCGGGCGTGCCCGGCCGCAGGTTGACCGTCCCATCCTTGAAGCCCAGGAGGTTGCGGGGCCGCACGAAGCCCTTCTGCATCCAGCGCAGCCGCACCGCGCCCCGGCCGATGCGGGTCAGGTTGCGCACGGCGTGGAACAAGACCTGGGGGTCGTCGCCGCACGCCTGCACGCACAGGTCCCCGCCGCAGCGGGAAGGGTCGAGGGCGTCGCCGGGGAAGGAGGGCAGGTCGACCAACGGGGCCGGCAGGCGGCCGGCGTCGAAGGCATTCGGGCCGAAGCCGAACGTGAGAGTGAGGCGTGCGGGTGGCAGGCCGGCGGCCTCGCCGGTGTCGACGGGCGGGGCCAGGGCCGAGGTACCGGTCGGCGCCACCCCCACCGGATCGCCCTGGGTGAGGCGGGCGGCCGCGGCCGTCCAGTCCCGGAGGAGGGCGACGAGATCAGCGCGCCCCGTCGTGGCCAGATCGAAGCTGGCGAAGAGCAGGCAA
>DASRGI010000205.1:0-9900 GCA_035651095.1 Acidimicrobiales bacterium
TGATCGTCCTCGACCTGGTGATGCCCGGTCTGGACGGCCTGAGCGTTCTCGACGAGGTGCGCCGCCGGGGGTCCACGCCGGTGATCCTGCTGTCGGGCATGCGCTCCGAGGCCGACCGCATCAGGGGCCTGGACCACGGCGCTGACGACTACCTGGTGAAGCCGTTCTCCCTGGGCGAGCTGGAGGCTCGGGTGCGAGCCGTGCTGCGCCGGGCCCCGTCCGACCCGGCGCCCGCGCCCGACGCAGCCCCGGCCCCGCACGACACCCAGCCCGTGCGGGCGTTCGGCACCCTCGAGATCGACCGCAACGCCCGCCAGGTGCGCCTGGCCGGCGAGCTGGTTCCCCTCACCCGCCGGGAGTTCGACCTCCTCGCCTTCCTGGCCGACCACCCCCGCCGGGTGGTGGGTCTGCCCGAGCTGCTGGAGCAGGTGTGGCAGTCGTCGGTGGAGTGGCAGGACCCCAACACGGTCAAGGAGCACATCCGCCGCCTGCGCCTCAAGGTGGAGGCCGATCCGAGCAGTCCCCGGCTGCTCCGCACCGTGCGGGGCGCGGGCTTCCTGTTCGAACCCGACGGCGCCCCCACGGCCGCGCCCGTCTGATCGCGTGTCCACCTGCGTCAGGGGGTGACGCACTTCTGCACGCGCCTGGCCGATGGGCCCCCGAGTCGGGGCCGGCACCATCAGTGTCGTCAGTCGTCGTCGCTCGCCCGACCCCGCCGCCGGGCCTGCTTGCGCTCGCTCTGACGCCGCTTGGCCTGCAGCCGCCGCTCCTCGGCTCCCTTGGACGGGGCCGTGGGCCGGCGCACGGCCTGCACCCGTAGCGCCTCGGCCAGCTTGGAGCGCAGCCGCTCCCGGGCCAGCTCCCGGTTCTGGGCCTGCGAACGGCGGTCCGACGCCACCACCCGCACGCTGGGCCCGAGCCGCTCCACCAGCCGAGCCCGCTGGCGGGGCCCCAGGGCGCTCGATCCAGCCACGTCGAACACCAGCTCCACCCGGGTGTTGGCAGTATTGGCGTGCTGGCCCCCCGGGCCGCCGCTCCCGGTGAAACGCTCCACCAGCTCGGCCTCGGGGATCACGCAGGACCGGCTCACCCGCAGGTCGGCCATGTCCTTGAGCGTAGGGTGCGCCCGGCCGGGCGACACTGATACGCTCGTACGACGTGCCGCTGCACCCCGCGGTGGCGCGCCTACCGATACACACCGAGGAACCTGCTGCATGCCCGACAAGGCCGCCACGATCGCCACCCACCGGCTTCATGACTCCGACACGGGGTCGCCCGAGGTCCAGATCGCCATTCTCACCGAGCGGATCAACCACCTCACCGAGCACCTCCGGGTGCACAAGGGCGATCACCACACCCGCCGGGGCCTCATGAAGCTGATCGGCCGTCGCCGCCGCCTGCTCGACTACGTCCGCAAGAACGACGTCGAGCGCTACCGGGAGATCATCGGGCGCCTCGGCCTGCGCCGGTAACACCCAGGGGGAGGGGTACCAAGCCCGGGCCCAATCGGGGCGCCGGGGCCACATGCGGCGACGAGTGTCAGCTGCCAGTGGCGACGAGCCGGGGCGCCCGTGTGGCCCATCCCGGAGCGTCACCACTGGGAACTGGCTCGAGCCGCCGCCTTCGAGAGAGGAGCGCGGGTGGCTGAAGCCATTTCCGTCTCCGGTCCCATCAGCGGGACCGACAAGAGCCTGTCCTTCGAGACCGGCCGCCTGGCCCAGCAGTCCCAGGGCGCAGTCGTCGGCCGGATCGGCAACACCGTCGTGCTGGTCACGGCCAACGCGGCGAAGGGTGTGCGGGAGGGGATCGACTTCTTCCCCCTCACCGTCGACATCGAGGAGCGGATGTACGCGGCGGGGAAGATCCCCGGCTCGTTCTTCCGCCGGGAGGGCCGGCCCACCGACCAGGCCATCCTCACCTGCCGCCTGATCGACCGGCCGTTGCGGCCCAGCTTTGCCGAGGGCTATCGCAACGAGACCCAGATCGTCGGCACCATCCTGGGCGCCGACCAGGAGAACCCGCACGACGTGCTGGCCATCAACGCGGCCAGCGCCAGCCTCATGCTGTCGGGCATCCCCTTCGAGGGGCCCATCGGCGCGGTGCGCATCGCCTACTCGCAAGAGGGTGAGTGGCTGCCCCACGCCACCTACGAGCAGGGCGACGAATCGACCTTCGAGCTGGTGGTGGCCGGCCGCCGGGTGGGCGAAGGTCCCAACGGCGACATCGCCATCATGATGGTGGAGGCCAGCGGCACCGAGAAGGCGTGGCAGTACTACGAGGAGGGCGCGCCCAAGGTCACCGAGGCAGTGATTGCCGAGGGCCTGGAGGCGTCGAAGCGTTGGATCGCCGAGTCCATCGACCTCCAGCTCGAGCTGGTGCAGAAGGCCGGCGTCCACGAGCCCATCCCCTACGAGCCCCAGCTCGACTACGGCGACGACGTGTTCGAGCGGGTGGCCGCGGTGGGCACCGACCTGCTGGACAAGGCCACGCGCATCGCCGACAAGACCGAGCGCAACAAGGCCACCGACGAGGCCACCGCCGCCATCATGGAGCAGCTGCCCCCCGAGTTCGCGGGGCGGGAGGGCGAGATCAAAGCCGCCGTCCGCTCGCTGACCAAGAAGGTCGTCCGCCGCCGGATCGTGGACGAAGGCGTGCGCATCGACGGCCGGGGCGTGCGCGACCTGCGCCCCGTGTCGGCCCAGGTGGGGCTCATCCCCACCGCCCACGGCTCGGGCCTGTTCCAGCGAGGCGAGACCCAGGTGCTCAACGTGAGCACGCTGGGCATGCCCCGCATGGACCAGCTGCTCGACACCATCGGCACCGACGACCGCAAGCGCTACATGCACCACTACAACATGCCGCCCTACGCCAACGGCGAGACGGGCCGCGTGGGCAGCCCCAAGCGCCGGGAGATCGGCCACGGCCTGCTGGCCGAGCGGGCCGTGCTCCCCGTCGTGCCTTCGCAGGAGGAGTTCCCCTACGCCCTGCGCCTGGTGAGCGAGGTGCTGTCGTCCAACGGCTCCACCTCCATGGGGTCGGTGTGCGCGTCGAGCCTGTCGCTCATGGATGCGGGCGTGCCCATCAAGGCACCGGTGGCGGGCATCGCCATGGGCCTGGTGTACGCCGAGGGCAAGTACACGACCCTCACCGACATCCTGGGTGCCGAGGACGCTTTCGGCGACATGGACTTCAAAGTGGCGGGCACGGCGGACTTCGTGACCGCCCTCCAGCTCGACACCAAGATCGACGGGCTCCCGGCCGACGTGCTGGCCCAGGCGCTGGAGCAGGCCAAGGAGGCCCGGCTCACGATCCTGAACGTGATGCACGAGGCCATCGCCGAGCCCCGGCCCGAGGTGCGAGGCACTGCGCCCAAGATCGTCAGCTTCGAGATCCCCATGGACAAGATCGGTGAGGTGATCGGGCCCAAGGGCAAGGTCATCAACACCATCCAGCAGGAGACCGGGGCCGACATCACCGTCGACGACGACGGCCAGGTGGGCACCGTGACCATCGGCTCCAAGGACGGCGAGGCCGTCGAGGAGGCCCGCCGCCGCATCGAGCTGATCCTCGACCCGCCCAAGGCCGAGGTGGGCGCCGTGTACGACGGCCGGGTGGTGAACATCACCAAGTTCGGTGCCTTCGTCAACATCCTCCCCGGCCGCGACGGCCTGGTCCACATCTCCAAGCTGGGCCAGGGCAAGCGCGTGGAGCGGGTGGAGGACGTCGTCGACCTGGGCGACGAGCTTCGCGTGCGCGTCGACGACATCGACCCGCAGGGCAAGGTGAGCCTGTCGCTCGTCGGTGAGGGCGGCGAGGGCGACGGCGGTGGCTCGGGCGGCGGCAGCCGTGACCGCGGCGGCGACCGTGGCGGCGACCGTGGTGGCGACCGAGCGGAGTCGTCGTCCAACGGCGAGGGCGCCTCGGGTGGCGGCCGGGCCGAGGTGTCCGGCGGCGCCGAAGGCGAGTTCGTGAGCTTCGAGGACTCGTGGGAGAACGAGGCGGCGGCCGAGTTCGGCGATCTGGGCCCGGCCGACACCGGGTCCGCCGGCGGTGGTGCCGGGGGCGGTCGCCGGGGTGGCGGGGGTCCCCGCCGCAACCCCCGCCGGGGTGGCCCCCGCCGGTAGGTGATCCGCACCACCACCCTCGCTTCTGGCATTTCCGTCGTCACCGAGCGCATGCCCGACGTGCGCTCGGTGACGGCCGGCTTCTGGGTGGGCACGGGCTCGCGAGACGAGGCCGCCGAGCTGTTCGGGGCCTCGCACTTCCTCGAGCACCTGCTGTTCAAGGGCACGCCGGAGCGCACGGCCCGGTCCATCTCCGAGGACGTGGACGCGGTGGGCGGCGACATGAACGCCTTCACCACCAAGGAGTACACGTCGTTCTACGTCCGGCTGCTGGCGGGCAGCGTGGATCTCGGCCTGGACATCCTCTCCGACATCCTCTGGAACCCCGCCTTCCGCCCCGACGAGGTGGAGACCGAGCGCCAGGTGATCCTCGAGGAGATCCTGATGCGGGAGGACGAGCCTTCCGACCTCGTCCACGAGCTGTTCGCCGAGGCCCTCTTCCCCGGGCACCCGCTCGGCCTGGAGGTGCTGGGCGACGAGGCCAGCATCACGGCCATGACCGTGGACGACATCCGCGGGTTCTTCGCCGAGCACTACCGGCCCGCCAACATCGTGTTCTCGGCCGCCGGGCTGCTGGACCACGACGACGTGGTGGCGGGCGTGGAGCGCCGCTTCGCGGGCCCGTCCGGCGGGGTCCAGCCCGAGCGGGTGGCGCCCGGCCAGCCGCCCCAGCCATCCGTGGTGGCGACCCGGCCGGGCGAGCAGGCCCACCTGGTGGTGGGCGTGACCGCCCTCGACCGCCACGACGACCGCCGCTACGCCTTGGCCGCTCTCAACCACGTGCTCGGCGGTGGGCTGTCGAGCCGGCTGTTCCAGAGCATCCGCGAAGAGCGGGGCCTGGCCTATTCGGTGTACTCGTACCGCATGTCCTTCGACGACGCCGGGGCCCTGGCCGTCTACGCGGGCACGGCCCCGAGCCGGGCCGGGCAGGTGCTGGGCCTCATCTCCGAGGAGCTGGACCGGCTGGCTGCCGGTGGCGTGACCGAGCGGGAGCTGGAGGTGGCCAAGGGCCACCTGAAGGGGGAGATGGCCCTGTCCCTCGAGGACTCGGCCGCCCGCATGAGCCGGATCGGCCGCAGCCTGCTGGTGCACGGCGAGGTGCTCGAGGTGGATGAGCTGGTGGGCCGCATCGACGCCGTGACCCTGGACGCGGTGGCCGAGGTGGCCGCCGACGTGTTGAACCGGCCCCGCGTGGTGGCCGCCGTGGGCCCCGTGAGCGGCGAGGCACTGGGCCTCGACGGCGGCGATCGGGCCGCCCGGGCCGTCTAGGCGCCCAGCGCCTCTAGAGTCCGCCCTATGCGAGTGGGCGTGTTCGGCGCGGGCGGGCGCATGGGTTCGACGGTGTGCCGGGCGGTGTGCGACGACCCAGACCTGGAGCTGGTGGCGGCCGTGGACCCCCACCACGCCGGCATCGACTTGCGCCAGGTGACCGGCGTCGACGTCCCCGGGCTCCAGCTGAGCGCCCACGCCGACGCCCTGGCCGACGCCAAGGCCCAGGTGGCGGTGGACTTCACCTCGGCCGGGGCAGCCATGGAGAACCTGCGCTGGTGTGCCGACAACGGGGTGCATGCGGTGGTGGGCACCACGGGTCTCAGCGACGCCGATCTGGTCGAACTGCGGGAGCGCTTCGCCGGCCCGCCCAACGCGCCCAACTGCCTGGTGGCGCCCAACTTCGCCATCGGTGCCGTGCTCATGATGCGCTTCGCCGAGCTGGCCGCCCCCTGGTTCGAGACGGCGGAGGTGGTGGAGCTGCACCACGACGCCAAGGTGGACGCGCCATCGGGCACGGCCATGCTGACGGTGGAGCGCATGGCGCAGGCGTCGACCCACTGGGGCGAGGACCCGACCGAGACCGAGGTGCTGCCGGGGGCGCGCGGGGGCGTGGGACCGGCCGACATCCGGGTCCACTCCGTGCGGCTGCGGGGCCTGGTGGCCCACCAGGAGGTGCTGCTGGGCACCACCGGGCAGACGCTCACCATCCGCCACGACTCCTATGACCGCACGTCGTTCATGCCCGGCGTGCTGCTGGCGGTCAAGGCCGTGGCCGACAGGCCCGGCGTGACCGTGGGGCTGGACGCCCTCCTCGACCTCTGAGTGTGACCGCGCCGGCGGCATCGGGCCCTACTCCCGGTGGACGCGCTGAGCGGCGGCTTGCGCCAACGGCTTGAGGACCACTTGGTCGACGTTGACGTGTGCCGGCCGGGTGACGGCATAGGCGATCACGTCGGCCACGTCTGCGGCTGTGAGGGGGGTGAGGCCGGCGTAGAGCTGAGCGGCCCGTTCCTCGTCACCCCCGAAGCGCACCACGCTGAACTCGGTCTCCACCATGCCGGGGTCGACCTCGGTGATGCGGATGGGCCGGCCCAGCAATTCGATGCGGAGGGTCTGGGTGACGGCTCGGAGGGCGTGCTTGGCCGCCGTGTAACCGCCGCCCCCGTCGTACACCTCGAGCCCGGCGATGGACCCCACGTTGACGATGTGGGACGGTGCCCCCCGCTCCAGGGCGGGCAGCAGTGCCTTGGTCATGCGCATGGTGCCCAGGACGTTGACGTCGTACATCCAACGCCACTGCTCCTCGTCCGCCTCGACCACGGGCGTGAGGCCCAGCGCCCCGCCCGCGTTGTTGACCAGGACCGAGCACTCGGGCACCTGCTCGCAGAAGGCGGCCACCGAGGCGGCATCGGTCACGTCGAGCCGGAGGGCGGTGGCACCGATGGGCTCGGCCACCTGTTCCAGCCGGTCGATCCGGCGGGCGCCCACCACCACGTGGAAGCCGGCGTGGGCCAGCGCTACCGCCGTTGCCGCGCCGATGCCGCTCGACGCCCCTGTGACCACTGCAGTCCGTTCCGATGCCATGGCGGCATTCCTACCAGGGGGGTGTGACATCGCCCGCCGGGAAGGGGTCCGGCGGGCGAGCACACAGCACGACGGGTGCTACGAGGAGGTGCGCTCCTTGGCCCGCTGGGCGGCCCGCTGCTTCTGCTCCAGCGCCTCGGCCTTGGCCTCCTTCGTCTCCGCCTCGGCCTCGGCCTTCAGGGCCCGCAGCTCCTCAGTGGCCCGAGCCTGCTGGGCCTCGCCTTCCTGGGCGAGCTTGTCGTTGCCGACGAGGGTCCCGACGAACTCCTTGTTCAGGCCGATGAACTTGTCGCCGATGCCACGCAGCTTGTTGAGGTCAACCTTGCCGATCTGCACTGTGTCCTCGCTTCTGGGGGTGGGGGTTCGCTTGGCGACCTTATAACCACAAGTAGCGACACACAAACATTTGCAAGCACCGGGCAGCGCACCGCCAGCCGTTCTGTTGCAACTGAGTGCCGTATTTCGGCCGTGGCTCGCAACAGAACGGGGGAACCTATCGGGCGAGGCTTGCAGCAGAGCGGGGGAACCTATCGGGCGCTCGGGCCGGACCTACTCGGGCTCGACGTCGAACTCGGCCTCCAGCGTGCGCTCGGCTTCGGACAGCGACGTCATCTCGCCCTTGCCCTGGCGCCGCTGCGCGAGCAGCCACAGCAACGTCAGCACGATCGACACGGCCGTGAAGACCTTGAAGTTCCGGTCCACGAAGCCGGTCACGATGCTCACCGGCCCGTGGAACACGTCGCCGAAGGCGTAGAGCACCGACAGGATGGCGACCGTCCCGGTGAAGTTGAACACGACGAACAGCAGTGGGTTCATGCCCGACGCCCCGGCCAGCACGCACACCAGCGAGCCCGGGAAGAAGAACACGAGGAAGGGCGCCAGGCGGGAGAACCGCTGGGACATCCACGTGGCCAGGCCGGTGTCGGGGGCGAAGCGCTTCTCCACCCAGCGCACGGCCCGGTCGCCGTAGAGCCAGCCCAGGGCGAAGAACAGCGGATCGGAGGCGATGCGGCGCACGAACCCCACCACCATGAACGGCACCACGTCCACCCTGGTCGCCACCAGCACCAGGAACCGGTTGCGGGCGTCGAGGGCGATGAGCAGTAGGGGATGGGTGCGTAGCAGGGCCGGCCAGATGGCGTTGGCCACCGTCCCGGCGATGACGAGCGTGACGATGGGCGCGACCAGGAGGGTGAGCGTCCGCCGAGACGGTCGCCGGCGACTCGGAGGGGTCGAGGGGGAGGGCGTCGCGGCCAAGCCCCGGGAACCTACCGCGTAGGCTGCGCCCGTCAGAAGGCAGGCCAGTGGGCCGACAAGGGGGACAGCGACATGCAAGGGCTGATGCAGGACTTCCCGCTCACCATCCCGCACCTCTTCCAGCGGGCCGAGCGGCTGTTTCCTGACAAGGAGGTCGTGACCGTCACCCACACCGGGCGGGAGCGCACCACCTACGGCGAGTGGGCCGACCGCACCCGGCGCCTGGGCGGCCTGCTGGACACCCTCGGCATCTCCGAAGCAGGGCGGGCGGCCACGTTCGGGTGGAACACGGCCCGCCACCTGGAGTGCTACTTCGGCATCCCCTGCACGGGCCGGGTGCTCCACACCCTGAACATCCGCCTGTTCCCCGAGCAGCTGACGTACATCGTCAACCACGCCGAGGACGAGGTCATCTTCGCCGACCGCTCGTTGCTCGGGCTGCTGGCGCCGCTGCTGCCCAGCTTCGAGACGGTCAAGCACATCGTGGTGATGGACGACGGCAAGGGCGACATCCCCGACGACGCTCGCATGGTCGACTACGAGGAACTGCTGGCCGACGCCAAGCCCGTGCCCTTCGACGTGACCGACGAGAACCGGGCCGCGGCCATGGCGTACACCAGCGGGACCACGGGGAACCCGAAGGGCGTCGTGTACTCCCACCGCTCGACGTTCCTGCACTCGATGGGCGTGCTGACGGCCGACGCCATCGGCGTGTCCGAGCAGGACGTCATCCTCCCGGTCGTGCCCATGTTCCACGCCAACGCGTGGGGCCTGGCCCACGCCGGAGTGATGGCCGGGTCCACGCTCGTGTTCCCCGGCCCCGACCTGTCGCCCAAGGGCATCGCCACCCTCCTGGAAGAGGAGAAGGTCACGCTGGCCGCGGGCGTGCCGACCATCTGGATGGGCGTCCTCCCCGAACTCAAGGGCCGCGACCTGTCCAGCCTCCGGGCCATCCCCTGCGGTGGCTCGGCCGTGCCCAAGGCCCTGTCCGAGGCCTACCGGGAGCAGCTGGGCATGCCCATCCTCCAGGCGTGGGGCATGACCGAGACCAGCCCGGTGGCGTCGGTGGCGCGGATCAAGAGCACCATGCTCGACCGTTCGGACGCCGAGCTGGCCGACGTGCGCGCCACCCAGGGCCTGCCCCTCGTGTGCGTCGAGGCCCGCATCGCCGAGCCCGGGTCCGTCACCGAGCTGCCGTGGGACGGCGAGAGCCAGGGCGAGCTGCAGGTCCGGGGCCCGTGGATCGCCCGGGCGTACTACAACGACGATCGCTCGCCCGAGTCCTTCACCGAGGACGGCTGGCTCAAGACGGGCGACGTGGCCGTCATCTCGCCCGACGGGTACATCCGGCTGGTCGACCGCACCAAGGACGTCATCAAGTCGGGCGGCGAGTGGATCAGCTCGGTCGACCTGGAGAACGAGATCATGGCCCACCCCAAGGTGGCCGAGGCCGCCGTGATCGGCGTGCGCCACGAGAGGTGGCAGGAGCCGCCCCTGGCCTGCGTGGTGGTCAAGCCCGGCGAGGAGCTCACCAAGGAAGAGGTGCTCGAGCACCTCAAGGGCCGGGTGGCCACGTGGTGGATGCCCGACGACGTGGTGTTCGTGGACGAGGTGCCCAAGACCTCGGTGGGCAAGTTCTCCAAGAAGGACCTGCGGGACAAGT
>DASRGI010000206.1:0-11217 GCA_035651095.1 Acidimicrobiales bacterium
AGGAACAGGATCGGGATGTCGAAGGCGTCGCACAGCTGCATGAACCGGGCCGCCTTGTCCGCCCCGTCGGCGTCGATGGCGCCACCCAGGTGCGTGGGGTTGTTGGCGATGACGCCCACGGGCCGGCCCTCCACCCGCGCCAGCGCCGTCACCATGCCCAACCCGAAGTGGGGCCGCAGCTCCAGCACCGAACCGGTGTCGGCCAGCGTCTCCACCACGGCCCGCACGTCGTAGGCCCGCAGCCGGTTCTCGGGAACGATGCCGCGCAGCTCGCGCTGGTCGGCGCACTCCCATGCGCCCGAGGCCACCGACCCGGCGAAGTACGACAGGTACTGCTTGGCCGCGGCCACCGCGGCCGCCTCGTCCGGCACCACGATGTCGACCACGCCGTTGGGCACCTGCACGGACATGGGCCCGACCTCGTCGGGCGAGTACACGCCCAGCCCGCCGCCTTCGATCATGGCCGGGCCGCCCATGCCGATGTTCGACCCCTCGGTGGCGATGACCACGTCGCAGCACCCGAGGATGGCGGCGTTGCCGGCGAAGCAGTACCCGCTGGTGATGCCCACCAACGGCACCAGCCCGCTCAGCCCGCCGAACAGCGCGAACGCCATGCAGTCGAGCCCGGACACGCCCACGCCGTCGGTGTCGCCCGGCCGCCCGCCGCCGCCCTCGGTGAAGAACACCACGGGCACCCGCAGCCGCTCGGCCAGCTCGAACAGGCGGTCCTTCTTGCGGTGGTTCTGCA
Organism: Acidimicrobiales bacterium; assembly: GCA_035651095.1. Taxonomy (GTDB): domain Bacteria; phylum Actinomycetota; class Acidimicrobiia; order Acidimicrobiales; family JAUTXP01; genus DASRGI01. The sequence continues at coordinate 749 of DASRGI010000206.1, forward strand.
GCCCCTGCGTGCCCGCCAGCACCGTGTAGTCGTACGACATGACGACGGTGCTGTGCCCGTCGACGGTCCCGATGCCGGCCACCAACCCGTCGGCCGGCGTCCGCTCGACGAGGTCCTCCACCGGCCGGCGCCGGCGCTGGGCGGCGATCACCAGCGGGCCGAACTCCACGAAGCTGCCCGGGTCGACGAGGTCGTCCACGTTCTCCCGCGTGGTGCGCTGGCCGGTCGACCGCCGCCGGGCCACGGCATCGGGGCGCCGGTCGTCCATGCCCACGGCGTGGCGCTCGACGACAGCGGCGAGGTCGGGGCGGATGGCGTCGAGATCGACGGCCACCTGCGGCCCCGCCGCCGTCGCCGCGGGCACCGCCCCGTCCGGGGCCGGGTCGACCAGCAGCAAGGCGTCGCCCGGGTAGACGGTCGCCCCCGGCGCCACCAGCACCTGGCTCACCACCCCGCCCCGCCCGGCGGCCACCACGTGCTCCATCTTCATGGACTCCAGCACCAGCACCTGCTGGCCGGCGTGCACGGCGTCACCCGGCTGCACGTCCACGGAGACGACCGTTCCCTGCAGGGGCGACTCAACCGCGGCACCGGCGTCAGGCATGCCGCTTGTCTAGCGTCATCCGGTGACGGAGTAGTTCAGCCACACCTCGTCGCCCGCGGCCGCCTTGGCCGCGAACAGCTCCTGGTTGCGCCACCCGTTCACGGGCACGCCGAACGTGGACCCGGCGAACTCGGCGGCGCAGCTCGCGGCACCGGCGTCCCACGTCCCCGTGGCCACCGTCTCGAGCCACGCGCCAGCCGGGTCCACGCAGGCGAAGTGCCGGGGCCCGGCCGACGAGTCGCACGCCGCCAAGTGGAACCGGCTGTCGCCGTCCTGGTACGCGCACCCGGCCGCCGCGGGCTCGCCGGGCGCCCAGCTCCACACCAGCGCGGGCAGGCGCGGGTCCTCGGGCGTGAGCTGGTCGAGCCCGATGATGTTGACCCCGCAACGCACCATCTGGGCGGTGGCATCTGCCGTGATGGGCGTGACATGGCCGGCGGCCGACGTGGCCGGCGGCGCCGTGTCGCCCATGGTGCCCAACCAGGTGACCTCTTCGAAGTACCGGCGGAACCTGGGCTCGGCGCCGTTGCGCTCGGCCAAGTCGGCCGCACACTGAGAGGCGCCGTATCCGGTGGGGTCGCCGCTCTCGTCCCAGGTCGGCCCGCGCGAGTGCATCCATTGGCCCCACGCGGTGGCGGCGCCATCGGCGGCACCGCAGTTGCCCACGAGCAGGACTTGCGCGCCGCTGGCGAGGATGTCGGCCGCGCTGGTGTGCACGGGCATCTCGGCGCAGGGCTGGTCCGCCGGGGGTTTGTACACGAGACTTCCCAAATTGGCCGCGAGCAGCTGCCCGGCCCGCTCGTGGCCAGCCGTGCTGCCGTCCAGTTGGTTCTCCAGGTACACGAGGACGAACTCGCCGGGATGGGCGTCGAGCCAGGCCCGAAGCTCCCGCAGGGTGCTGGAGAAGGGCTGGTCGTCCGTACACCCCACGTGGACGTTCTGCCCAGCACCGACGGGCTCGGACGAGCCGTGGCAGGCCACGACCTGGTACCCCGGCCCCCACGGGCTGGGTACCCAGTGCACGTCGATCTCGATGGCCCGCACGTCCATCTGCAGCTGGTCGGTGATGCTGTACACCTGGTTGGGATCCTGGTTGGTGAGCGTCGGGAAGTGGCTGGGGTTCGAGGGGTCGGGCACGTCGTAGCGCGACGTGTTGAACGAGTTGTGCGTGTGCGGGATCAGCTCCTCCAGCAGGGGCGCGCCCGCGGCCAAGGCCCGCTGGAGGGAGAGGGCCCGGTGCACCCACGTCGACTGGTAGGCGGCGATGCGCGCTTCGCTCACAGGCCGGCCGTCGATCACCGTGCACTGCTCGGGCAGGGTGGCGGGCGCGGCGGACACCGAAAGCCGGCAGGCGGCCGACGCCCCCCACAGCTGGGCCTGCACGCTGCGGCACGCCTGGGCGCCACCCGCGGGCACCTGCCCTTGGACGGAATGGCACTGGTCGACCACCGCGCCTCCGGTCACGGGGGGCGCGTCGGCGGCGACCCCCACCAACCCAGAACCGGCCAGGAGAGCCAGGGCCACAGCCACCCCGAGGACACGAATGCGACGAACAGCCACGAAGCGGTGTTCGACGGCCGGCCACACAAGCCCTCCCCGTCGTCAATGATGGAAGGCCATGGGCTACCAACCGATGGACGATTGGCGAGGCTTCCTGCAGAAGCAGCCGCGCCCCGGCGTGCTCGCCACCACCCGGCCCGACGGCAGCCCTCACGCGGCACCCGTCTGGTTCGACCTCGACGGCGACACGATCGTCTTCACCACCGGTACCGACACGGTGAAGGGCCGCAACCTGCGCCACGATCCCCGGGCCGTCCTCTGCGTGCAGGACGACCAACCGCCGTTCTCGTTCGCCACCGTCGAGGGCAGGGCCGAGCTCGTCGACGACCTCGAACAGGTGCGGGCCTGGGCCGCCCGCCTGGGCGGTCGCTACATGGGTGCCGCCCGGGCCGACGAGTACGGCGCCCGCAACGGCGTCCCCGGCGAGCTGCTCGTGCGCCTCACCCCCACGAGGGTCGTGGCCAAGGAAGACGTGGCCGACTGACGTGCGCGTGTGGATCGACCAGGACCTGTGCACGGGTGACGGCCTGTGCATGGACCACTGCCCCGAGGTGTTCCTCCTCCTGGAGGACGGGATCGCCTATGTCAAGGACGGCGACTTCGTGCACAACGACCCCGGGCAGGCCGAGGGCCTGGCCACTGTGCCCGAGACCAAGGCCGCCCAAGTGATCCTGGCCGCCGAGGACTGCCCCGGCGAGTGCATCTTCATCGAGCCGGACTGACGACCTCACCGATGGACTGATTGGGGCGGTCCACCCGCAACTCCAACGCCAGCCGGGACGCGGCCAACTCCCCCAGTGCCGACTGCAACTGCGCGGGCGCGTCGCCCCCGAACAGCACGTTGAGCCGCAGGTCTCGCACCAGGCCGTCGGCCTTGCCCACCAGGACCTCGAGCTGGGACGACTTCACCAGCGCCCGCAGCTGCTCGGCGTCCTGGCCGGCGATTCGCTTGGTCCCCTGCCCGGGCACGCCCAGCTGGCCGGCCAGGGCGAACACATCGTTCAGAGCTCGCACCGGGTCGGCCACGGCGGTGATGCGGCGCACGGCCACACCGTCGACCACGCCAGGGTCGCTCTCCTGGGCCCGGCTCCCCCACTTGGCGATCGACAGCCCGCCCAGCTCGCCCCTCCGCTTGCTCGAGCGGTCGAGCCGGAGCGGCTGGACCTGGGCATCGGACAGCTCGACCGTCTTGCCCCCGGCCTCCACGTACGCCCGCTCACCGGTGGACACGAACGTGGTGGTGCGCGTCTGCCCGCCCAGCAGTTGCGTGAGCTCCAGGCGGGCCACGGGCAACGACGTCTTGTCCGGTGGCGACAGGTCGAAGGGGCCCTGCAGTTGGAAGCCCACGTCCTTGCCCTGGTCCGTGGGACCGGCGCCGGCGGTGAGCTTGAACAGCATGGTGCCCCGGTGAACCTTGCCCAAGCCGGACTGGGCGTCACGCAGCGGGTTGCTGGCCGACGCCGACGCCCCGCACCCGGCGAGGGCGACGGCAAGGACGGCGACGACGGAAGCGATGGCTCGGGTCATGGCGCGCTCGTGGTCGTGGTCGGCGTCGAGGTGCTCGTGCTCGACGTACTGGCCGTGGTCGAGGTGGAGGTGGTGGACGACGTCGCTCGCACCGTCGTCGTGGTGCTCGTGGCCGTCGTGCTCGTCGACGTGGCGCCACCGCCGTCGCCCGTCGTGCTCGTCGTCGCTCCCTGGGCCCGCTGCTCCTTGCCCTGGCCGGCGGGCACCAACTGCGTGGTCATCACCTGCTCGATCTGTTGTTCCAAGGCCAGCACCTGGTCGTGGATCTGGGCGATGGTCAGGGCGAACTCCTTCAGTTCGCGCAGCTGTTTTCGTATGTCGTGGAGCTGGCGGAGCCCCTCGGGGGTGAGCCGCACCGGCCCGCTCACCTGGATCACCAGCTGGTAGGCCATCGCCAACGTGTTGCACAGGTTGCACTGGTCGTTCACGGCCACGGCCACGTTCTGGGGCGTGAACACCGACGGCGAGCCCACCACCAACACGATCTGGATGGCGATGGCCACCGTCGTGCAGTTGGTGCAGCTCGCGTAGGCGACGGCCGTGTTGGTGGCGTTCACCGTGTCGCCTGTGACCCAGGTGACCTGGAACGCCAGCTGGAACAGGGACGAGCCGTCTTTGGTGTTGACGGCGATGGCGCTGTTGTCGTCGCGGGGCGTGCTGGTGTCGGCCGCGACCGGCCCGGCGCTGATGCCGATCACCAGGAAGACGGCGACGGCCGCGGCCGTCAGGCGGCGGCGCACCCTCATGGCGCTCATGGCCCTCATGGCGCTCATGGCGCTGCCGCCGCGGTCGTGGTCGTGGTGCTCGGCGCCGTGGTGGACGTGGATGTCGACGTCGACGTCGTCGTGGTGCTGGTCGTGGTCGCCGGCCGACTGCTCGTGGACGTGGTGCTGGCACGGCTCCCGGAGGTCACCGTGGTCTGCACCGTCGACGTGCTCGTGGTGCTGGCTCGGGCCGTGGTGGTCGTCGTCGAGGGCGACGTCACCGCCCCGGCCCGCCGCTCGCTCACCAGCGGACCCCGCCCGGTGGGCAGCTCCCGCACGGCGGCCACGCCCTCGCCCAGCGTTCCCCGCTCGCCCGGACCGATGGGGTCGTAGTTGTGGGCGGGCATCCATGCCATGGCCAGCAGCACCGCGCACCCGGCGCCGGCCAGCACGGCCGCGCCCCGCAGGACCGGGCGACCGTCCGTGCGCTCCCAGGTCCAGCGCACGACCCGCTGGAACACCCGCACGAGCATGAGCACGATCCCCACCACGGGCAGGGCCAGGACGACGATCTCGATGACACCGGTGACGCCGCCCAGCACGTCGCCCTTCCCGAAGGCGGTGGAGATGGCGTGGGCCTGTTTGGTGCCGGAATCCCACGCCGTACCCAGGATGCGGGGCAGGTGGACGAGGACGATCAGCAACTGCACCAGCAGGAGGGGCACGACGATCAAGACCCATGCCGTCACCGCCACCCGCACCCAGGGCTTCAGCACTCGCACCTTCTCGTCCGCTCGCTTCCACGGCAGGAGGCTGGTGAGGATGGGCTTGATGCGGGTGAACAGGTCGGGTACGCCGGTGAAGTCGGCCACGATGTAGTAGCCGTCGAGGCGGACGATGGGCAGCAACTGGTGGACGATCTCGAAGTGCTGGATCACCACCAGAAGGAGCAGGGGCTCGAAGTGGGTGGCGAAGTACGCCCCCATGGTGGCCAGGATGACCACGATGTTGAAGTAGACGCCCCCCAGGTCGGTGCGCAGGCGCGCCCGGCGGTCGAGGCGGTAGGCGTCGGTGACATCGGTGAAGAAGGCGGGCCAGGCCAGGTACAGCCCGCAACCCATCTTGCCGGGCTTGGCCCCGCCGTACCGGCAGGCGGTGGCGTGCCCGATCTCGTGGAAGGCGGCGGCCAGGACGACGGCGCCGAACAAGAGCAGGAACAGAGCCGGGTGGTACACGGACTGGCGCACGGCCTGGGCCACGCCGTGGCCCACGAACAGCCAGGCGTCGACCGCCACCAGGGCGACCAGCACGGCCAGCACCACGGGCGGGAAGAACAGCGGGCGGAACATGGCCCCGAGCACGTTCGACACCCGCTCGGGAATGACGCCGGCCCGGAACTTCAGGCCGAGCAGGGGGTCGGCCTTCTTGACCGGCGGCTCCGAGCCGTCCGATCCGGTGACGACACCCAGCGGCCGCAGCCGCTCGTCCACCAGGAAGCGGACGTTGTCGGCGCTCAGGCTGCGCCCGATGCCGTCCCCCACCCGGCGGGCCAGCTCGTCGTACCCGGTCCGGCCGTCGGCATGCTCGGCCACCGCGTACAGCAGGGGCGTGAGCTGGATGACCTGTCCATCGCTGCGGCGTACCAGCGATGGCGCCTCCTTGAAGCCCGAGCCCTCGTACTCGCCGATGAGGTCGACGCCCTCGGCCAGCCGCGGCGGCACCGCCCCGCCGGTGGGGCTGGCGGGGGGTGCCGGAGTGGTCAGCGTCACCGCGGCTAGTTGCTCTGGGTGATGGGGGCGGTCTGGGTGGCGTTGGCATACGCCACCGAGTTGTCGGACGCCACGTTCAGGGCAGCGGCCAGGTTCACGGGCGCAGCCACGTTGGCGTTGATGAGGGACATGGCCTCACGGTCGGGGAGTTCCTCGCCCGCTTCCGCCTCCAACTCCTGGTCGGTAAGGCCCTTGGTCTCGTCGGTCGACATCTGTCCTTGCTCCTCTCAGCTCCGGCGCCGCAGGTGGGTACGGCGCCCGTTCTGGATGATCTCCACGTCCTGATAGGCGGAAGCGGCCGTGGCCTCGTCGGACTGGCCGACGTTGACTGCGAACACCGCATTGACATCGTCGCCACGCACCTCGCGCTCCGCTTCGATGCGCTCGCGCAACTGCTTGACGAAGCCGCCTATGTCGATGGGACGCTCCATGGGTCCTCCTTCACGCCGGCAGCGGGCGGAAGGCCCGCCGCGACCTTCCGCCCTACACCGCCGTGTGCTTCGGTCAGTTGCCCTGGGTGATGGGCGCGGTCTGGGTGGCCTCCGCCGCTGCCACCGAGTTGTCGGACAGCACGTTGGCGGCCACCGCCGCGTTCACCGGGGCGGCCAGGTTGGCGTTGATGAGGGACATGGCCTCACGATCGGGCAGTTCCTCGCCCGCCTCGGCCTCGAGCTCCTCGTCGGTCATGCCCTGCTTGCGATCCTCTGCCATGGTTCTGCCTCCGTTCCTTGGGGGTCAGTTGCGGGGTCAGTTGCCTTGCTGGATGGGGGTGTTCTGGGCGGCGTCGGCGTAGGCCACGGCGCCGTCCGAGAGCACGTTGGCCGCCACTGCCGCGTTCACGGGGACGGCGATGTTGGCGTTCACCAACGACATGGCCTCACGATCGGGCAGTTCCTCGCCCGCCTCGGCCTCCAGCTCTTCGTCGGTCAGGCCTTCGTTGCGCTCGGTCATGTTGGCTCCTAGTTGCTCTGAGTGATGGGGGCGGTCTGGGTGGCGTCGGCCACGGCTGTGGAGTGGTCGGACAGCGCGTTCAGGGCCACGGCCGCATTGATGGGGGCGGCCACGTTCCCGTTGATGAGGGACATCGCTTCCCGATCGGGGAGTTCCTCGCCTGCTTCTTGGGCCAGCTCCTCGTCGGTGAACTCCGGCTGCTGGTCATTGGGCACGGTTGGCCTCCTTCGCCGTTGGGGTCCTCCTGAAAATTCCCGACCTGCGCCAGCCATAAACCGGAACTTCTCGACAAATGTGCCCCTCAAAACACTGCGTTTGAAATGCAAAAGAGCCGCCCACAAAGGGCGGCTCTTTCGATGTTGTGAAATGGTCTAGATGACTTCTCGGTCCCTGACGACCACCTCGTCGCGGCGGCCGTAGGGACTGAAGCTGCTCCAGAAGATCAGGGAGGCCAGCAGGCCGATGGCGCCGACGATCATCAGGATCATACCGACGGTGCCGAGGTCGACACCGCTGGCCCGAGCCGTGATGGCGAACTTGAGGATGGCGCCGACGGCGATCAGGAAAATGCTCACTCCGATGCCCATGTCATTCACCTCCTTCCAGAGGCGTTGCGCCCCCGGGGGTTGGCTTGCGTTGACGGAAGTGTTGCCACCGTTGGCGCGTGGCAAACCTTCACCCGCCGCGTACCGCGGCGGCGACAACCGGCAGATCGGCCACGAAGGCGTCCATCTGGGCGTGGCGGGCCTCGTCGCTGGGCGCCCGCAGGATGGACGACGGGTGCACGGTGGCCAGCACCAGCGGCCGCTCACCGCCCGACCCCGCGCCGCCCGGCCCGCCACCCCACTCGGCGAACCGGCCCCGCTGCTCGGTCACCTTGAAACCCCGACCCAGCAGGGCCTGGGCCGCGGTGGCACCCAGCAGCACGACAAACCGGGGCTGCACGCACGCCAACTCGGCATCCAGCCACGGCCGGCATGCCGCGATCTCGGCGGCGTTGGGCTTCTGGTGCAGGCGCCGCTTGCCCGCCGGACGCCACTTGAAATGCTTGACCACGTTGGTCACGTAGGCGTCCTCCCGGTCGATGCCGGCCCCGGCCAGGGCCTTGTCGAGCAGGGCGCCGGGCCGGCCCTCGCCGAACACGGTCTGGGTGGCGTTGCGGTACAGGTCGCACGCTGTGCACGACGCCGCTTGCCGCCGCAGCTCGTCCAGGTCGCAGTGGTGGCCACGCCGAAATTCTTCCCCCCGAGCATTCTCGTAACGCTGGCGCCGCCTATGTGGGCGTGGACGTTACGAGAACGGTGGGGCGGTCAGAGGTAGGGCATGGGGTCGACCGGGTTGCCGTTCACCCGCACCTCGAAGTGCAGGTGGGGCCCGGTGCAGTACCCGGTGCAGCCCACGGCGCCGATGACCTGGCCGCGGCTCACGCGCTGCCCGACGGACACGTAGATGGCGCTCTGGTGCCCGTACAGGGTGGCCAGCGAGTTGCCGTGGTCGATGATGGTGGCGTTGCCGTACCCGCCGTACGGGCCGGCGGCGATCACCACGCCATCAGCAGCGGCGTGGATGGGCGTGCCCGTGGGGGCGCCGAAGTCGACGCCCGTGTGCATGCGCACTGTCCCGAACACCGGGTGCACGCGCATGCCGTAGGGCGATGTCACCGGCGCGCCCGGGATGGGCACGGCCAGCACGCCGTGACCCGACGGGGCCGCCGCCTGGCCCGACTGCACGCCCTGCAGCAGCCGGCTGATGCTGTCCGACTCGGCCTGGAGGGCGGCGACCTGAGCCTCGAACTCGGCCTTGCGGCTCTGGATCTGGTCGAGCAGCGACTGCTGTTGCTGCTCCTGCGCCACCACCTGCTGGCGCACGTCGTCCTGCTGGCGGCGCGCCGACTCCAGCTGGGCCTGCTGGCCCACGACCACGTCCCGCTGGGCCTTGACCGCGTCCCGCTTCTGCTGGACCTGCTGGCGCAGCTCTTCGGTCTGCTCCTTGAGAGCGGCGTAGCGGTCGACGGCCGAGCGCTGGCCCGAGACCAAACTCTTGTAGTAGCCGCTGGTGGCCGCCATCTCCCGCAGGCTTCCGGCGTGGATCATGATGGCCGCGGCCGACAGCTCGGGGTGGTGGATGTACGCGTCGACGGCTCGGTTGCGAAGCTCCTGGCGAGCCGCCAGCTCCTGCGTCGTGGCCGCGTCCAGCTTGAGCTGGCTGCGCACCACGTCGGCCTCGACGTCGTTGAGCTTGCTCTCGGCCGCGTCGACCGACGCCTGCACCCGCGTGATCTGGCGGTCGAGGTCGGCGACCTTGGTGTCGAGGGTGGCCCGCTGGCTGCGGACGTCGTCGAGCTTGCCCAGCAGGTCGGACTCCTCGGCCGAGACCTCCTCGATCTGGCCCTTCAGGTTCGAGATCTGGTTGGCGATCTGGGCCTTGCGCTGCTTCTGGGCCTGGCTGTTGGCCTTGCTCGTGGTGGTGGTGGCAGCCCACGCGGGGCCTCCCGCGGCCACGAGGGCAGCGGTGACTAGGAGCGCGATCAGGGTTCGGGCGCGGCGCACAACAACATCAACCACAGCAACAACATCGGCTCCCCGTCAAGTACCTTGAGGAAAATCACTCAAAGTGGTCGAAAGGGCCAGACGTCCTGCGTGTCGGCCGACGGCTACACGTCCAGGAAACGGCGGACGGCCACGGCCGAGCCCACCGCCCCGACGATCCCGCCCACCAGGAGCACGAAGATGCCGGTGTTGATGGCGTCGTGGGTCGGGACCACCAGCTGGTCGAACAGACCCAGGTCGTAGTGACGCACGGCGTGCTCGACCAGGCCCCGCAGGACCAGCACCACCCCGAAGGCGGCCACCGCCCCCAGCAGGCCCTGGATCATCCCCTCGAGCATGAAGGGCACCCGGATGAACCAGTTGGTGGCGCCCACCAGCTTCATGACCGCCACCTCTCTTCGTCGGGCGAAGATGGCGATGCGGATGGTGTTCAGGATCAGGAGCGACGCCGACAGCAGCAGCACGGCCGCCACCGACAGGATGCCGATCTGCAGGGCGCGCGTCACCTTCAGCAGCGTGTCCACCGTCTTCTGGGCCAGGGCGATGTCCGAGACCCCGGGCGCGTCCTTGAAGCGCGAACCGATCAGGGCCGCGTCCTCGGCCCGTTTGGGCACGATCCGGTAGGACGTGGGGAGGTCGGTGGGCGAGATGCTGGCCAGCTCGTCGGGCGAGTTGGCGAACATCTGCTTGAACTCCTTGTAGGCGGCGTCGTGGTCGTAGTACGTGAACTTCTTGACCAGGTCGGGCATGGAGGCCAGCTGCTGCTCGATGGCCGAGGCCTGGCTGGGCGTGGCCTTGGGATCGA
>DASRGI010000207.1:0-3219 GCA_035651095.1 Acidimicrobiales bacterium
CCTGGTGGCTGCCGAGGGCGCCAACCCGGCGTGGGCCGACGGCCTGCCCGTGGTCGACCATCACACCAAGCTGGCCGAGCAACTGCGCCTCCTCGGCGCCGCCGGCGTGCTCATCGCCACCTCCGACGTCGACCCCGCCACCACCAACCGGTTGGCCCGGCGCCTGGTCGACGCCGGCATCCACGTCGAGCTGTCGTCCTCGCTCATGGACATCGACGCCGAGCGGTTGTCCGTGCGCCCGCTGGGGCGCTTCCCGGTCATGTACGTCGAGCCCGTCAAGCGCCGGGGGGCGCCGGCGGTGGCCAAGCGGGCGTTCGACCTGGCCGGCGCCACCATCGGCATGCTCCTCACCGCGCCGCTCTGGCTGGTGGTGGCCGTCGCCATCAAGGTCGACTCCCGTGGCCCCATCCTGTTCCGGCAGGAGCGGGTGGGCCGCCGGGGCCGGCGTTTCTCCGTCTACAAGTTCCGCACCATGGTCGCCGACGCCGAGGAGTTGCTCATCGACCTGCGGGAGGCCAACGAGGCTGATGGGCCGCTCTTCAAGGTCCGGCACGACCCGAGAGTCACGACGGTGGGCCGCTTCCTGCGCAAGCTGTCGCTGGACGAGCTCCCCCAGTTGCTCAACGTCCTCCGGGGACAGATGAGCCTGGTGGGACCCCGGCCCGCCCTACCCCGAGAGGTCACGCAGTGGGGCCCCGAACTGTTCGACCGCCTGCGCGTCCAGCCGGGCATCACCGGCATGTGGCAGGTGAAGGGCCGGTCGGACTCGAGCTTCGCCGAGTACCAGCGGTGGGACCTCTACTACGTCGACAACTGGTCACTGTGGCGGGACCTCAGCATCCTGGTCCGCACGGTCCCTGTCGTGCTGTCGAGCGAGGGCGCGTACTGAAGCTCGTCGCCGGCGGGGCGCTGGCCCTGCTGCTCGTGGCGTGTGGTTCGCAGCCGTCGGCCGTCGAGCAGGTCGCCCGTCAGCGCAGCGCCCAAGCCGCCCAGGCCGCTCGCGACGCCCAGCTGCCCAAGGACGTGCAGGACTTCCTCGCCCGGGCCGCGGGCGCAGCCGGGCATCGCTACACGGTGACCTACGCGGGGCCGGGCAACGGCAAGACCGTGCTCACCCAGCGGCCTCCCGACCGGCGCATCGACGTTGTCGCCGTCGACGGCAGCGAGTCGTTCGTGCACACCGGTGGGACCACCTACACGTGCACGCAACCACCGCAGGGGGCGTGGACGTGCGAGAAGCGGGCGTCGGTGGAGGACCCCGACCTCTCGCTGTTCACGGTCGAGAGCCTGGGCCAGACCATCAATGCCCTGGCCGCGTCTCGCCACCAGTTTCGCTTCGCGGTGACGACGCGCAAGCTGGCCGGCACCACCGCCACCTGCCTGGTCACCACGCCCCTCGCGGGCGGGCAGGCCGGTGAGCTGTGCATCGCCGGCAACGGGGCCGTGCTGCTGATCGACACCCCCCAGCGCCAGCTGACAGCCGTGCGCTACTCCTCGGGCGCGGCGCCGGTACGCACGCCCGCCTGACCTAGCGCAGTTCGAAGCGCGACACCGCCTCCACATGGAAGGTGTGGGGGAACAGGTCGAGCACCTGCACGGACGCAAGGTCGTAGCCCAGGTCGTCGAGCAGGTTGGTGTCCCGGGCCAGCGAGGCGGGGTCGCAGCTGACGAGCACGAGGCGAGGCGCCTGGGCCGCGGCCAGAGCGGCCGCCGCGCTCTTGCCCAGGCCCGGGCGGGCGGGATCGGCCACCACCACGTCGAAGCTGCCGGGCCGGTCGGCCACCCAGGTGGCGACTTCCTGTTCGAATACGTCGGCGCCGAGGTCGGCCAGGTTGGAGCGGGCGTCGGCCGCGGCCGACGGCGTGGACTCGATGGCCTCCAGGCGCTCGGGCTCGAGCGCCCCGCCCAACACGCCGACGCCCGCGTAGGCATCGAGCACGCGGCGGGGGCGGGGGCCGGCCGCGCCGCGCACGGCGTCGACCAGGGCCTGGGCCGCCTCCCGGCCCGACTGGAAGAACGACAGGGCCGACACCCGCCAGCGCCGGTCGGCCACCTCCTCGTGGTACCACGCCTTGCTCCTGGTGCCCACGACGCGCACGTCGGGCGGAGCGATGACGCCGCGCCCGTTGGGGTGGGCCACCACCAACCGCTCGCCCGTGCCCGCGCCCACCCGTACGGCCACTTCCTCGGCCCCGTCGAACCGCCCGTCGCGCAGCACCTCCTCCACGAGCGGATGGGCCACCAGGCACGAGTTCACGCTGACGAGGTCGGTGGCCTGGCGGCGGTGGAACGCGGGACGGCCGTCGACCACGCGGAAGCGCACGGTGGTGCGGGTGGCCGTGTCCGGCAGGCGGACGACGTCGGGGGCGATGGGCGGGTCGGGCCGGTGGGCAATGCGCCGCAACGCATCGGCCACCACGTCCGCCTTGTACCGCGCCTGCGCAGCCAGGCCGGCGTGCTGCCACTGGCATCCGCCGCAACCCCGGGCCACGTGGGGGCAGGGAGGCGCCACGCGGTCAGCCGAGGGATCGAGCACCTGCACCACGTGACCGCGAGCGAAGTCCTTGCGCTGCTCGGTGAGGTCGACCAGCACCCGCTCGCCGGGCAGGGCGCCGCTCACGAACACGACGCGCCCCGACTCCTCCCGGGCGAGGGCGTCACCGCCTGCAGCCATGCCCGACGCGGTGACCTCGACCTGGACCATGGCCCCGAGGCTACGGTGCCGGCCGTGCCTGCCCTGACCGACGTTGCCGTGCCTCTCCCCGACGGCGGCTCGCTGGAGGCCGCCCTGGCCGTACCCGACGGGCCCGGGCTCCACCCCGGCGTCGTCGTGCTGCACGAGATGTTCGGCCTCACCGACGACATCCGGGCCGCGGCGCGACGGTTCGCCGACCACGGGTACGTGGCCGTGGCACCCAACCTGTTCTCGCACGGCAACCGGGCCCTGTGTCTCTCGCGCGTGCTCACCGACCTGTACGTGCGGGACGCCCGGGGCGAGACCCTCGACGACGTGGACACCGTACGGGAGTACCTCGCCGACCGCACCGACGTGGACGCCGGGCGGGTGGCCGTGGCCGGCTTCTGCATGGGCGGCAGCTTCGCCCTCGTCGCCGCCGTGAAGGGCCGGGGCAAGGTGCGGGCCGCGGCCGTCAATTACGGCGGCGTGCCCAAGGCTCGCGAGGAGCTCGACGGCGTGTGCCCGGTGGTGAGCAGCTACGG